>CALDLZ010000321.1 GCA_937915335.1 uncultured Faecalibacterium sp. | reverse complement strand
AGCCAAAATGCAAGCGCTTTGTGCAAAAAGTGTTGCGAGCAATTTTGATTTGTCGATTTGGTTCTTTAGATCAACAAATTGTTCCTGTAAGGCGATAGGTGGAATATATAAACCGATGTTTTGCATTTCTTTGGCATTGATATTAGCTTGTCCAATGGCAGTTTTGCACATTCCAAGCAGCATTTGCTTTGAAAAGTCTGTATTTAGAAAGGCAACCAGAAATTCAGGCAGAATACGCTCGTTGACACGGACTCGAATGACAAAGCCAGCAAGAACCATCATATCGTCTCGATTATACACACAGGTCTTTCCAACGAGTTCTTTACTATTTGTGCGGTTAAACAATACATCGCCACGCCGAACGGTACACTTATCCAATTCATTATCGGGAACATCTATCCTTTTGGTGTCAGTTAAATCCAGTTCTCCGGCGTATGTGATATTGTTCATTCTTAAATATGGATATTTTCCGCCTTCAACAGCAGGTCGGCTAGAGCCATATCGCACATCAGAAACAACATCTTGAATTTTTCCGGTATTCCACCCAAATGGATTGTCTGGATAAGTTCCAAACATTTCGACAAATCGAGCTTTGACAAGTTCATCTAGCTTAGTGAGCTGCTCTTGGCATTGCTGAATCATGTTGGTGAGTAAATTCAGCTTTGTCACAATGTTGTTTTGCTCAATTATGGATGGTACGGGCATTTCGATTTTTAGAAGATTGGCTTTTGTTAGACTGGGAATGGTTACAGTTGTGTTCAATTTCTCGAAATCGAAATATCGGCAAAAGTAAAAAAGGTACTTTGGAAGGACGACTTCTTTTCTAGCAACAAGCCCGAAAGCAGTATCCACATTCCAAAATGGTTCTGTGACAAAAATAGGATTGTTGATACTGCCTTTTCTTCCAATAACCACTGTCTCAGCAGGGCAGATATATTCATCAGCTCGGCCCATCACACCGCCACTACCATAAATAGGATATTTCCCATCTGGATTTTCAACGGCCTTTTGATTTTTTCCATTGTAGATTTCCAGAACATCAATGAATTTCTTTGTTTCCATATCTCTCCCACAAATTAGAATTGTTTCATTTCAAAAGTTCTTCCAGAGCGTCCATCTCTGCGTCAATTTTCTTCTGCAAATCACGCAGCTGTGCCATAATCTCCTGCGTGGAGGGATACTCCACAGGCACATACTCAGTCTTTTTATACTTGTTGATGGACAAGTCATAGTCGTTGCCAGCAATCTCGTCTTTCGGCACAAAGAAGCTCTGTTCTGTGCGTTCACTGGCGGCTTCGGCCTCCCGATTATGGAAACGGGCGATAATGTCAGGAATGTCGTTTTCCGTGGTCGGGCTGCGCTTATCGTCCAGAGAGAAGCCGTCGGCTTTCATATCGTAGAACCAGACGTTATCCGTACCGCCGTGGCCCGTCTTGGTGAAAATCAGAATGGCGGTGGAAACGCCTGCATAGGGCTTGAACACGCCGGAGGGCATGGAGATTACGGCTTCCAGACGGTTGTTCTCGATAATCTCTTTGCGAATTGCTTTGTGTGCGGTGGAAGAACCGAACAGAACGCCATCCGGGACGATGCAGGCACAGCGTCCGCCGACTTTCAGCATCCGCAGGAACAGGGCGAGGAACAGAAGTTCCGTCTTTTTGGTTTTACAGAGCTTGAGCAGGTCGGTGGAAACAATGTCGTAGTCCAGACTGCCCTTGAACGGGGGATTGGCCAGAATCAGGCTGTATTTGTCCTTGTCAGGGTTCTGGTCGCTCAGGCTGTCGCGGTACTCGATAAACGGGTTGTCCACGCCGTGGGTCATCATGTTCATGGCACCGATGCGCAGCATGGTACGGTCCATGTCGAAGCCATGGAACATATGGTTCATGTAGTGGTCTTTATTTTTGCGGTCAAAGAACACTTCCTGCTTGCGATTTTCGCGCAGATACTCGCCAGCGGCCACAAGGAAACCAGCCGTACCGCAGGCCGGGTCGCAAATCACATCGTCGGCACGGGGCTGCATCAGGTCAACCATCATACGGATAATGTGGCGCGGCGTGCGAAACTGGCCATTGACACCAGCGGTTGCCAGCTTGGAAAGCAGATATTCGTAGATGTCACCGCGAATGTCAGTGTTGGAAAGCTGTGCCGCCTGCTCATACATTCCGTCCATGGCGGTGACGATTTTATCCAGCATCAGCGGAGTGGGCACTTTGAAGATGGCGTCACCCATGTACTTGGCGTATGCACTATCTTTGTCGCCGTGCAGGTTCTTGATGAAGGGGAATACCATCTCCTGCATGGTGGAGTACATTTTTCCTGCCGGAAAATCGTGGAAAACGCTCCACTTGAGCTGTGCTCCGTCCACGGTGCGCTCCCCGACCTGCACCTCACCTGCAAAGATGCTTTTGTAGGGCAGGCCCAGCATGGCGGCCTCTTTGGCATGGGTGTTGTCACTTTCATCAAGGTCATGAATGAACATCAGATAGGTCATCTGCTCAATCACGTCCAGCGGATTCGTTAGGCCACCCGTCCAGAAAATTTCCCACAGGCTGTCGATTTTGCTTTTCAGTTCTCCGGTTACCATGTATGTTCCTCCTGCGTGTCGAGAAAAAAGCTCGACAAACATTTATTTGTTTTGTTATCATTATACCGTTTCTTTGAAATCGGTTCAATCTGCAAACCGAAAAAGCCCGGAGTTTTCTACATTGCACACATTGAATGTTGAAAATTCGATGTTTCGTCCTATTGACGGTCTTGCACAGAACGATTATAATATAATTGAAATTATCATAATTCAAATTATATTAAATGAGAGGCGAATGGCATGGACTTCATCGGTAGAACATCCGAACTTGCAACGCTGAATACAGAATTAGAGCGTGGCAGCGGCTTTGTAGTGATTTACGGCAGGCGGCGTGTTGGGAAAACAACGCTGATCAAAGAATTTATCAAAGATAAACGAGCCTTTTATTTTCTGGCAACCACGGAGAGCGAAGCACAGAGTATGAAGCGGTTTGCCGGGGTGCTTTCTCGCACCACGAAGAACCCAATGCTCTGCAAGGTCACATTCACTGACTGGCTTGATTTGTTCCAAGTGGTAGCAGATGATCATCCGGACGAAAAAAAGGTGCTTGTCATTGACGAGTTTCCCTATCTGGTCAAAACAAACCCGGATTTTCCGTCCATCCTGCAAAACGCATGGGATGAAGTGCTGAAAGATCACAACGTGATGCTGATTCTCTGCGGTTCTCTAATCAGCATGATGAAAAAGCACGCATTGGCCTACGATAGCCCTCTCTATGGCCGCAGAACAGCGCAGATTCGGCTGATGCCGCTGCAATTCACAGATGTGTATGCTGCGCAGAACCTGTCGTTTGAGCAGGCTGTGGAGCAGTATGCCATCACAGGCGGTGTGCCGAAATACATGGAGTTTTTCCAGGCGGATGAACCGCTGGTAGAACAGATTCGGCGCGTGGTGCTGTCGAAAAACGGCTTTTTGTATGAAGAACCCGACTTTCTGCTCAACGAAGAAGTGCAAACGCCCATCAACTATTTCTCCGTGCTGAAAGCAATCTCGGATGGCAACCACAAACTGAGCAAAATAGGCATGACGATGGAGCAGGACACTTCGGCTATTACACCGTACCTGAAAACGCTGATCGATCTTGGCTTTGTCACCAAGAATGTTCCTATCACTGAAAAGAACCCGGAACGCTCCCGGAAGAGCCTGTATTATGTTTCGGACAACTTCATTCGCTTCTGGTTTCGCTATGTGTACCCGTTCAAGGGGGAGTTGGAACTGGATAACCAGCAGATCGTGCTGGATGAGATGGGCAAGGATTTTAAGCAAAAGTTCGTGGCGTTCGCTTACGAGAGCATCTGCCGGAATATCTTTGCGGAGTTGTGCCGCAAAGGGCAAATCGACTTTGCGCCCTCACGCATTGGCTCTTATTGGCGCAATGATAATGAGGGCGATACGGAGATTGATGTTGCGGCGGTGGACAATCAGCATAAGCGGCTGTTCCTCGGTGAGTGCAAGTACCATGCAAAACCCGTGGATGTAGCGGTCTATTCCGCTTTACAGGAAAAGGGGCAGTCCAAAGAACTTGCAGCAGCTTTCAAGGGCTACGAGGTCATGTACGGACTGTTTTCCAAAAGCGGCTTTACAGATCGACTGGTGGAGATGGCCGCAGAGAACCCGAATCTGATTTTGATTCAGGAAGATGCAGTTTACAAGAAATAATATAATTCGAATTATTATACTTGCACTAGCAAATCTGATCCTTGCTGACAGACCCTGTCTGACGGCTTGATTTGTTGTTGCCTTGCGAGCAAATTTTGGAGAGCTTCCGGCTGGTTACTGGCTGGAGGCTCTCCACTTTTTGCTTTATGACGTTGTGCGGTGTTGCCTTAAGGTTACTGTGCCATATTCACGGAAACATGTTATAGGCTCTATGATACATGAATGAAATTTTTTTCCGGATGAAATCGCTTGAAAAAACAAATTCTGCGTTCTGAACACGGATTCTGCTCGAACGATGCGACTTTTGTTGAAATTGCAAAGGATTTTCAAAAATAAGACGGTGTCATGCAAAAATACCTTTGTGTAAAAATGTTGACATTCTGAATGGAAAAGAATATGATGAGCAGCACATCGCAGACGGATGGAGATAGAACTGATAGAAAAGAGGATTTTTATGTGGACTTCGCCTTTGATGGCAATCACAGTTTTTATGTTACTATACGCAGTAGGCAAGGTGATTTCTAAAAAGACAAAAGGCATTCTGGTAGAAGCGTTGTTCCTGAGTGCAGTTTACATTATTGGCTTCCTTAGCGGAATCGTTCCGGTGGATGCGCTGACCAATACAGGGATCCCGGCAATGATGAGTGCATTCGGCACGATGCTTCTGGTGACAAATCTTGGAACTATGATCGAACTGCGCCGCTTTTTGAAGGAGTGGAAAACTGTTCTGATTTGCTTTGCAGGTTTTGCAGTAGTTGGCCTTACGTTCTGCACTGTTGGAATTATAGTGTTCAATCGGTACTATGCCCTTTGCGCATTGCCACCCGTTGCAGGAGGTGTAGTTGCAGCAAGTCTTGTGAATGATGCGGCAGAAGCGGCTGGACAAACAGATTATGGTGCATTTGCAGCACTGGTTTGTTCCTTACAGACCTTTGTTGCAGTACCGGTTGCATCGTTTCTGCTTCATCGATATTGTGATCAGCAGGTTTGCAGCAAAAGCTATCTGAAAGCAGCTACATCAAATGGACATGGCAGCTTTCCAGATTTTCATGTCATCAAAAAATGGCCTGACGAATGGAATGACGGCAGCATGATGGTAGCGCGTCTTATGATAGTGGCACTGCTTGGTACATGGATTTCCAGACTTACAGGAGGAGCATTGCCGACAGCGGTTGCCGTTCTGCTCCTTGGCATTGTGTTTACAGAACTTGGATTTCTGGAGCCGCAGACTCTGAGCAGAGCTGGCTATTTCAATCTGCTGATCATGGGTCTGGTAATGTCGTTGCCGAACAGTTTCAGAAATTTGACTGTTGAGTCATTTGGTGCTATGCTGCCGGCTGTGTTGTTCTTTCTGGTACTGGGAGCAGCAAGCCTAATCGTAGGCGGTGTGGTTGTTGGAAAACTTCTGAATGTAGATTGGAAGCTGGCTGCAGCATCGGCGTTGGCAGCAATGTATGGCTATCCGCTGACCGAGATCATCCCGCGTGCTGTGGTTGGAAGCTATGATCTTCCAACAGAAGATTCAGAAAAGCTTTTGGAACAGGTGATGCCGCCGCTGATCATTGCCGGCTTTACCACGGTTACCATTGCATCGGTGGCACTGGCTGGCTTTGTAGCGCCGATTATCTTTCAGTAATTTATAGCAGGAAGGTTTGAAGACATGAATGTATTGAAATTGGCAAAACAGATTCAGCCAGAGGTAGTGGAATTTCGCAGGGAGCTGCACGCGCACCCGGAGCTGTCGATGCAGGAAACCGAAACCACCTGTAGAGTACAGCGTGAGCTGGATAAAATGGGCATCGGATACCGAAAACTGAACCCGACAGGTTTGGTAGCGGAAATTCGGGGAACGCAGGCAGAAAGCAGTCATTGTGTTCTGATCCGTGCAGATATGGATGCTCTGAATATTCAGGAGGAAACCGGGCTGTCATTCGCCAGTGAAAACTCCGGAGTAATGCATGCCTGCGGACATGATACACATACTGCAATGCTTTTGGGAGCAGCAACGCTGCTGAATCAGCAGAAGCATTTATTCGCAGGAACGGTGAGGCTGGTGTTTCAGCCCGCGGAAGAGACTGGTGAAGGGGCAAAGTTGGCCATTGCACAGGGAGCGGCAGACGGTGCAGAAATGGGTATGGCACTACATATTTATTCGGACTGGCCGACCGGAGTTCTTCGTGCGAGAAAAGGCCCGGCAGCAGCATCGACAGATAAGTTCAAAATCACGGTGACGGGCAAGGGATGCCATGGTGCAGCTCCGAACCAAGGAGCAGATCCAATCTATGCGGGAGCTGCCATTGTACAGAATCTGCAGAGTATGGTGTCCCGTGAGTTCTGGCCAGTTGACCCCATTGTGGTGTCCGTCTGTCAGTTCCATGCTGGAGACCGCTTCAATGTGATTCCAGAAACAGCAGTTCTGGAAGGTACATGTCGGACGTTTGATCATGAAATCTGGGAGAAGATTCCGGAAGTGATGGAGCGGATCGCACAGAATACGGCAGCAGCATTGAAATGCGAGGTAAAAGTCGAATTTGACCGTGTAACGATGCCGCTGAATTGTGATGCCCGTGTTGCGGATATTCTGAAAGGTGCAATTCTGAAGGTGGTGGATCATCCATCGCAGTTTTCGGAGTCACCTATCCAGATGGGCGGGGAAGACTTTGCGGCCTTTGGTGATAAGATACCGATTGCATGGGTACAGCTGGGTGCAAACGGTGGAGCACCGATGCATTCCAGCAAAGTGAATTTTGATGAGAACGCATTTCCGTATGGTGTTGCCTGCTATGTACAGTTTGCGTTGGATGCGCTGCATGCATTATCGTCACGCTGACAAACAAGAATGCAGCGACTCCCGCAGCTGCAGAACTATTATAGCTCACGGATATACATTAGTATAATCCAAATTATCATAATTGAAATTATATTAACTGCTTGTGCAGAACTGCCCACTCCCCTGAGAATTTCCTCAGACGAGTGGGCATTCTTCTTCCCGTGTATTAGATTTACCCTTGCGGTCACTCATATTGCCATCAAGTCATTGATCAAAAATCATTGTATTTTATTTGTCCCAGAGTAAGTGCACGGTTTCTGCACTGTTTTTGCACGGTTTCAAGGGATGCAATGGGTACTCTGACTTGCAAAATACGACAAAGGGTGCAGAAATTACCGGGTGGAAAATCACGATGCCTTGCACAAAAACAGCGCAAACTCGAAACTTTCAAAATCAGAGTAACCTGCCAGGTGGGCTCTTTTAATCAGAGGGCCAGGGATTCGAGTTCCCTCGAGCGCACCAAAGAAAAGTCCACGATTGACCGTTGAAAATGCGGTGTGAATCGTGGGCTTTTCTGTTTTACAAGGGCTGCAAAATGGCCGGAATGTGCCTTATTTGTGCCTTGCTTCTGATGCCCGACGGATGGTTCTTTCTCTTGACGAATACGCATAGAGTGTGTATAATGAGCTTGAGAGGTGAAACCATGAAACAGAAAGACTTGATTAACCTCTTTAAGCGCAACGGCTGGTGGCTGGTGCGGCAGGGTAGCAATCACATGGTGTTTACGAACGGCAGTGAAACCGAAACCGTGCCGCGTCACAAAGAGGTCAACGAACTTCCGGCAAAGGCCATCATCAAGCGCCGGGGGCTGAAATAAGCCCTCATTATTTGAAAACCGAAAGGAGAAAAGCCAACATGAAAGCAGTTTACCCCATCATTCTTACCCCCGCAAAGCGCGGCTATGTTGTCTTTGTCCCTGATCTGGATATTAACACAGAGGGGGACGACCTTGCGGACGCTATCGAAATGGCCCGGGATGCTATCGGCATTTGGGGCATTACGGAAGAGGATGCAGGCCGTAAGATTCCGAAAGCGTCCGGCACGATGCCCCACCCGGCGGACAATGAGATTGTGACACTGGTTGATATTGACTTTGCGGCATACCGCCGGGCAAATGACCTGCGCACCGTCCGCAAAAATGTAACTTTGCCCTCGTGGCTGAATGACCTTGCAGAGCGGAACGGTGTGAACTTCTCGCAGGTCTTACAGGAGAGTTTGAAAGAGCGGCTCAACGTGAGCAACCGTTGACCGTTTCCGCCGGGCAGTGTCCGGCTCCATCATGCAAAAGAAAAAGCCTGTCCGGCTTGATAGTCGGACGGGCTTTCGGGGGCGGCTGTTATGTGGGTTTGGGATTCTTCCCAACAAGGACTTGCAACGCAGGGGGCCATGTATATACAGGGCCATTGCTTGCAAGAGCAGCGTTTGTATAGACGGCTGCATTGCTTGCAAGCGCTGGGCCCTCTGCAAGAGCACACGACTTTCCGTGAAAGTCTAGTGTGTTACACCTCGCCGCCGGGCGAGGTGTACGTCCTCGGTGTGCTCCCGGGTGTGTTCATCATCCGTTCTGTCGGATGCCGTGGGCGGTCTGGCTCTGATCTGCCGGGGCCGGGTCGCCCTGCTCAAAGTATCGGGCCAGGCTGCCCAGATTCACGAGCCACATATGCCCGGCGTTCACGTACCGGATTTTACCGGTCTTACAAAGCCGCCGGATATAGTGGGGTGATAGTCCGTAAATTTCAGCGGCCTGTTTTACGGTGCCCATGTTGGGATAGCGGATTGTATTGTTCAAGCAATGCACCTCTTTTCCTGCTGGTCGGTTTGTGTCGTTCTCTGTGTGCCTGCATTAAACCATG
>CALDLZ010000320.1 GCA_937915335.1 uncultured Faecalibacterium sp. | reverse complement strand
GGAAATTTGGTAAAGTTCTTTTCTTTTTCATTTTTACCCTTTATAATAGACCCGGTATTATTTGACCCGAAACCGGACCTGGCGTGCTGCCGGGCTTCCAACAGGAGGAACTTTATTTTGAAAAAGACGATCACAAAGGCACTCTGCCTGGTCTGCGCCGGTGCGTTGGCGCTGGGCGCGGCGGGCTGCTCCAAATCCGCGGATTCTTCTTCCGCTTCCAGCACTGAGACTTCCGATTACGGCAGTGCCGCGGATTACGATTACGAGAATTTCTCTTACAGCGACGGTCTGGACGAGAACGGTTACTGGGAGGGTGTGAAGGCACTGGATTACGTCACTCTGCCCGAGGATTTCGAGAGCATTACCTTTAACCGTGCCGATATCGAACCCAGTGAAGAGGACGTGCAGACCGAGATCGACAGCCTGCTGAGCGACCACGCCACCGAGAAGCAGGTGACCGACCGCGCCGCGGCCGACGGCGATACCGTCAATATCGACTATGCCGGATCCGTGGATGGTGTTGCTTTCAGCGGCGGCACTTACAGTGGTTACAGCCTGACCCTGGGCAGCGGCACCTTTATTGAAGGCTTTGAGGATCAGATCGTGGGTCACACCCCCGGCGAGACCTTTGATGTCAATGTGACCTTCCCGGATGGGTACAGCGATTCCACCGATTCCGAGGGCAACACCGTTGTCTTGAGCGGCAAAAAGGCGGTGTTTTCTGTCACCCTGAACTACATCAGCGAGGACGTTCTGCCTGAGCTGACCGATGAATGGGTGGATGAAAACTACGGCGAGAGCGACGATGTCCACAGCGTGGTCGAGCTGCAGGAGTTGTACCAGAACCTGCTCTTCAACCAGAACCTGCAGAATGCCGTCATGGACTACCTGCTGGCAAACTCCACCTTCAAGGAACTGCCCAAGGAGATCACCGACTATCAGGTGAAACAGTGCCTGAACTATTATTACACCATGGCCAACTACTACGGCTATGATCTGGACAGCTTTGTGCAGGCCGCCGCAGGCTACGAGAGCGCCGATGCTCTGCTGGATGCCATGAGCGCCAGCATCACCACCTACGCCAAGGAGGCCCTGATCTATCAGGCTGTGGCAGAGCAGCTGGACATCGTGCCCACTCAGGAACAGATCGATACCTACTCCGCCTACACCAGCACCTATGGCGAGAACTACTGCACCATGGTGGCCCTGATGGATGCCGTCAGCAGCACCCTGACTGAAAACGCGGTGGTGAACTGAACCGTATCTGAATAGAAATCCTGTGCCGCTCCGGGCTTTCCGGGGCGGTATTTCTTATCTATTTGCAAACAATTTGTGAATTGTTGCCCCATACACGCAAACCCTATTGACAAAGTGGGTGAGTTGGGGTATATTTTTAGCAGTCGAACAGATAGAGTGCTAAAAATAAAATAGCAAAGCATCTGCGAGACTGCTAAAATAACACTTCCGGTACGAATGGAGGTCGATTCTATGAATACCAATCAATATACGCAGAAGACCCTGGAAGCCCTGCAGGCGGCTCAGCAGCTGGCTGTGGAGTATCAGCACAACGCCATGGAGCCCGAGCACCTGCTGCATGCACTGGCATCTCAGGAGCAGGGCCTGATCCCTCAGCTTTTGCAGAAGCTGAATGTTGACCCGGGCAGCTTTGCCGCCGCCGTGGCCGAAAAGCTGTCGGCCCTGCCCCGGGTGTCCGGCTCTGGCCGTGACCCCGACAAGGTCTATATCTCACAGGCAACGGACAAGGTCCTGAGCGCCGCCGCCCGGGAAGCCAAGGCCATGAAGGATGAGTACGTCAGCGTCGAGCATGTGTTCCTGGGCCTGCTGGATGAGCCTACCCAGAATACCACTGAGCTGTTCCGCGCCTTCAACATCAAGAAGGATGCCTTCTTGCAGCAGCTGACCGCCGTGCGCGGCAACCAGCGCGTGACCAATGATAACCCCGAGGAAACCTACAACGCCCTGCAGAAGTATGGTCAGGATCTGGTTGATCTGGCCCGCAAGCAGAAGCTGGATCCCGTCATCGGCCGTGATCAGGAGATCCGTAACGTGATCCGCATCCTGTCCCGTAAGACCAAGAACAACCCCTGCCTGATCGGTGAGCCTGGTGTCGGTAAAACCGCGATCGCCGAGGGTCTGGCCCAGCGGATCGTGCGCGGCGACGTGCCCGAGAACCTGAAGGACCGCACCGTGTTCAGCCTGGACATGGGTGCCCTGGTGGCTGGCGCGAAGTACCGCGGCGAGTTCGAGGAGCGCTTGAAGAGCGTCCTGAACGAGGTGAAGAAGAGCGAGGGCAAGATCATCCTCTTCATCGATGAGCTGCACACCATCGTGGGTGCTGGCAAGACGGACGGTGCTATGGATGCCGGCAACCTGCTCAAGCCCATGCTGGCCCGCGGCGAGCTGCACTGTATCGGTGCGACGACTCTGGACGAGTACCGCCAGTATATTGAGAAAGACCCCGCACTGGAGCGTCGGTTCCAGCCGGTGCAGGTGGATGAACCCACCGTGGAGGATACCATCTCCATCCTGCGTGGCCTGAAGGAGCGCTATGAGGTGTTCCACGGCGTGAAGATCAGCGATAACGCTCTGATCGCCGCCGCAACCCTTTCTGACCGCTATATCACGGATCGTTTCCTGCCCGATAAGGCCATCGACCTGGTGGATGAAGCCTGCGCCATGGTTAAGACCGAGCTGGACAGTATGCCCAGCGAGATGGATGATCTGGCCCACCGTATCACCCAGCTGCAGATCGAGCAGGTCAGTCTGAAAAAGGAGACCGACGCCCTGAGCCAGAGCCGCTTGAAAGATCTGGAAAAGGAGTTGGCCGAGCTGCAGGACAAGTTCCGCAGCATGAAGGCAAAGTGGGAGAACGAGAAGAACGCCATTGGCAAGGTGCAGTCTCTGCGGGAGCAGATCGAGCAGACCAATGCCGCCATCGAGAAGGCCCAGCGCGAGTACGACCTGAACAAGGCCGCCGAGCTGAAGTATGGCAAGCTGCCTGAGCTGCAGAAGCAGTTGGAAGCCGAGGAGAAGCTGGCCAACGAGAAGAAGGAGGACAGCCTCCTGCGTGACCGTGTCACCGATGAGGAGATCGCCCGCATCGTGGCTCGCTGGACCGGCATCCCCGTGGAGAAGCTGGTGGAGGGCGAGCGCGAGAAGCTGCTGCATCTGGACGATGTGCTCCATCAGAGAGTGATCGGTCAGGATGAGGCTGTTACAAAGGTCAGCGAGGCCATCCTGCGCAGCCGCGCCGGTATCGCCAACCCCAACCGCCCCATCGGCAGCTTCCTCTTCCTTGGCCCCACCGGTGTCGGCAAGACCGAGCTGGCAAAGGCGCTGGCACAGGCTCTGTTTGACGATGAACGCAATATGGTGCGTATCGATATGACGGAGTATATGGAGAAGTTCAGCGTCAGTCGTCTGATCGGTGCGCCTCCGGGATATGTCGGTTATGAGGAAGGCGGTCAGCTGACTGAGGCTGTCCGCCGTAAACCGTACAGCGTGGTGCTGTTCGATGAGGTGGAAAAGGCCCACCCCGATGTGTTCAACATCCTGCTGCAGGTGCTGGACGATGGCCGTATCACCGATAGTCAGGGCCGCACCGTGGACTTCAAGAACACGGTCATCATCCTGACCTCCAACCTGGGCAGCGACATCATCCTGAACGATCTGGAGCAGCGCCGTGCGCAGGGCTCCAACGAGCTGAGCGATGAGGCAAAGAAGCAGATCGATCTGCTGCTGAAGTCGAAGTTCC
>CALDLZ010000319.1 GCA_937915335.1 uncultured Faecalibacterium sp. | reverse complement strand
CAGGGCATCGACACCCTGGAAGAGACCATCCAGCTGCTGACCGCAGGCCGCATTGACGCCACCCTGAACGCTGACGTTTCCTTCTACGATTACTTGAACGTCCATCCGGACGCTGATTTCAAGATCGTGGCCCAGACTGAGGATGCTTCCCACGTTGCCATCCCCCTGCGCAAGGGCGACGACAGTGCTACCCTACTGGAGGCCATCAACAACGCCATCGACGAGCTGCGTGCTGACGGTACCCTGAAGGAACTGAGCGAGAAGTACTTCGGTCAGGATATCTCCTCTGAGGACTGATTTTCCTCCTGAATACGCGCAAAAGCGGACTGCAAAAAATTGCAGTCCGCTTTTTGTTACGCATGAAAATAATCATAAATAGTCTGTGCTAGCTGGGAGCCCACACCGGGGGTATTTTCCAGCTGGTCGGTGGTCGCTTCCCGCACGGCCCCCACGCTCTTGAACTGGTTCATCAGCGCCTTGGCCGTCTTGGGGCCCACACCGGGCACCTCGGTCAGGGTGGAGGAATAGCTCTTCTTGTGCATCTGCTGCTTGCGGTAGGCATTGGCGAAGCGGTGGGTCTCATCCTGAATGGCCGTGATGAAGGTGAACGTTCCACGGTTCATGTTGATGGTGATCTCCCGCCCCTCGCTGTCCACGATGGCACGGGTGCGGTGGTGATCATCCTTGACCATGCCGTAGAGCGGAACATCCGCCAGCTTCGTGCCTGCCAGCGCCGCCTTGGCCGCGCTGACCTGACCCCGGCCGCCGTCCATCAGCAGCAGATCAGGCTTCTGCCCGAAATAATTGTCGCTGCTCTGCCCCTGCTCGGCCAGTACGGTGTATTTCTCGTACTCCGCCGCCCGCCGGGACACCGTCTCGGCCAGGGATGCGTAGTCATCGGTACCCGGCACCGTTTTCATCTTGAACTTGCGATAGCCCGCCTTATAGGGCTTGCCGTCCCGGAAGGTGACCATGCCGCAGACACTGGTGCCATCGCCCCAGTTGGAGATATCGTAACTCTCGATGGTACGGGGCGGCTTGGAAAGGCCCAGCACCTGGGCCATCTCGTCCAGCAGCTTCTCCTCCCGGGCATAGCGGCCGCTCTCACGGGCCAGACGCTCCACGGCGTTGGTGTGGGCCATCTCCACGAGGTGGGCCTTATCGCCCCGCTGGGGCACATACAGCTGCACCTCGCTGCCCCGCTTTTCATTCAGAGCCTGCTGCAAGGCCTCGCTGTCCGGCGGCAGCTCGTCCACGGCAATCACCTTGGGGATCTGCTCGTCATCCAGATAATACCGGGGCAGGAACTCCTCCCGCGCTGCCGCGATGTCGGCGGTATCGTGGAAGAGGAATTCCCGCTTATCGGTCAGCCGCCCTTCCCGGAAGCGCAGAACAGCGGCACAGACGCTGCTGGGCGTGCCAGCCAGTGCCACCACATCCATTTCCACATCCGGGTCCACCACGACCTTCTGGCCCGCCGTCACCTTGGTGATGGCGTTGATCTGATCACGGATGAGGGCCGCCGTCTCGAACTCCAACCGGTCGGAAGCTTCCAGCATCCGTTCGTTCAGGGTTTTCAGGATATCCTTTTTGCCGTAACGGATCAGGTGCACGGCGCTTTTCACGGCCTGATTGTAGTTTTCACAGCTGATCTTACCGCTGCACACAGCCATGCACTTGCCGATGTGGGCATTCAGACAGGGCCGCCCCTTGCCGATATCCTGCGGGAACCGCTTATTGCACCGGGGCAGCAGGAAAGCATCCAGCGCCGTCTCGGTCATCTGCCGGGCCGCAAATGCCGAGGTGTAGGGGCCGATGTACTCGGCATCGTCATCCTCTTTTTGCAGCACGAAAGAAAGGCGCGGCCAGGTCTCTTTGGTTACCTTGATATAGCTGTACCCCTTGTCATCCTTGAGCAGGATATTGTACTTTGGGGTATGGGCCTTGATCTGGCTGGCCTCCAGCACCAGCGCCTCGAACTCGCTCTGACAAACGATAACGTCGAAGGCGTAGGCGTGGGCGATCATCTGGCTGACCTTGTTATCGTGGGGCACACCCTCACGGAAATACTGGCTTACCCGGACGCGCAGGCGCTTGGCCTTGCCGATATAGATGATGGTATCGCTCTTGTCCCGGATGATATACACGCCGGGCAGGAGCGGCAGCATACAGGCTTTGTGGTAAAGTTCCGCTTTGGTCATTCGTTCTCAGCTTCCTGCTTACGCTTCGCTGCCTTTTCCATGCGGTAGCTGGTAATGCCCAGGCCCGCACCGATAGAAAGTGCGTTCCAGCGGCTGCGCACCTTATCATCCTCCGACTTTGCAAAGGCAGACAGCAGCATGTTGGCCGCAAACAGGATCACATAGCACACATAGAAAAACTTCCAGATGGTGCCATCCTCGCAGACATCGTTGACCTTTTTCAGGAACTTCTCAGTGGATTCTTTCATGGGGCAGGCCTCCTTCATTTCATTTGTATTTACAGTATACCAAAAAAGCGGCAGGAAAACATCCCGCCGCTTCAAAAATCAAAGGCTCGAATTACTCTGCAAAGCCAGACTCGACCAGCTTGATCAGGCCGTCAACAGCAGCCTGCTCGTCTGCGCCGTCAGCGATGATGCGGATGGTGGTGCCGCCCACGATGCCCAGAGACAGAACGCCCAGCAGGCTCTTAGCGTTCACGCGGCGCTCTTCCTTTTCGACCCAGATGGAAGATTTGAACTCGTTCGCCTTCTGGATAAAGAAGGTAGCCGGACGAGCGTGCAGACCAACCTGATTTTCAACGGTAACTTCTTTGACGTACATAGTAAAACGCTCCTATCTATTATCGTTCTCGGGAATGCAGTTTTGTTTCTTGCCTGTTGCGTTGTACTTATTTTAGCGCAAGCCGAAACGGTTGTACAGCCCCAGAACGCATTTTTGGCGGTTTTCCCAATGATGAGGGGGCTCTTTTTCACATTTTATACAAAGATACCAAAATTATTCCCCCAGTGTTGGCCGGGTAATACAAAAGTTTTCAACATTTTTTCGACCTTCGACAGTCTCCCGGCCCGTTCGACCGCATTTTCATCCTTGATAACGCAGCCGCAGCAGACGGGTTTCGACCGCAACATCCTCGAATTTTGCCGGGTCAAACACCAACAGCACGCTATCCACAGCCCAGCCCATACGGCGGTAAAACGCCATGGCACGGGTATTTGCTTCCAGGACATTCAGGGTGGGGTGTTCATGCTCGGGCAGCTTTTTGCGGGCAAAGTCCAGCAGCTTGATGCCGATGCCCCTGCCCCGGGCACTGGCCGTTACAAATAGATGCTCGATTTCTCCGGTCTTATGACTGACACTGATCATTGCATCCGGCACATCCTTTGTGTAGTGCAGGTAACACGCCCAGCCATCCTTTTTCTCCCGCTGCAGCTGTTCCAGAAAGCGTTCCGGCTGCAAGGCTTCCAGCGCTTCGGGCTTCCAGTTCTCGGCGCAGACGGTGCGGCGACCCTCCGCAAACAGCTCCGCGGCGATCTGCATCTGTTCAGCGGTCTTGATCAGCCGGACGTTCTCGCCCCGCTTCCACTTGGGCAGTTCGGTGATGGGGTGGGTCTCGCACCACTGCTCATAGAGCTCCGGGCGGCGCAGGCGGGTGCGTTCCCGGCTCTGTGCCCCCCGCCAGGCATCGATCTTCTGGTGGTTGCCCTCCAGCAAAACGGACGGCACGGTGCGGCCCTCCCAGACCTCGGGGCGGGTATACTGGGGGGATTTCAGCAGGCCGGCCCAGTAGCTA
>CALDLZ010000318.1 GCA_937915335.1 uncultured Faecalibacterium sp. | reverse complement strand
TGCGCCCCGGCATGGAGCTGGAGCGGGACGAGCTCTGCCGCCGCCTCGTCACCCTGCAATACGAGCGCAACGACATCAATTTTATCCGCAACAAGTTCCGTGTCCACGGCGACACGGTGGATATCTACCTTGCCTATATGAGCGACCTCGCCATCCGGGTGGAGTTCTTCGGGGACGAGATCGACCGCATCACGGAGTTCAACCCCGTCACGGGGACCAAGCAGAACGTGGTGAAGCATGTCGCCATCTTCCCGGCCAGCCACTACATCGTCAGCGCCGATAAAAAGGCGGCGGCGATCGAGAAGATTCGTGCCGAGTGCGACGAGCAGGTAAAGAAGTTCACCGCCGAGGGGAAGCTCATCGAGGCCCAGCGTATCCAGCAGCGGACAAATTACGATATCGAGATGCTGACCGAGGTGGGCATCTGTAAGGGCATCGAAAACTATTCGGCGGTGCTTTCGGGCCGCGCGCCGGGTAGTATGCCCACCACACTGCTGGATTATTTCCCGAAGGATTTTCTGCTCTTTGTGGACGAGAGCCATGTCACCCTGCCCCAGGTGCGGGCGATGTACGGCGGTGATTTCGCCCGCAAAAAGACATTGGTGGAGTACGGCTTCCGCCTGCCGTCGGCCTTCGACAACCGCCCTCTCAAGTTCGAGGAAGTGGAGAGCAAGCTGAACCAGATGGTATTCGTCTCGGCCACTCCCGGCGAGTACGAGCGCCAGAACAGCACCCAGATCGCACAGCAGGTCATCCGGCCCACCGGCCTGCTGGACCCGCTGATCTCGGTGCGGCCCGTGGAGGGTCAGGTTACGGATCTGCTGGGCGAGATCAACGCCCGGACGGCGAAAAATGAGCGCGTTCTCGTGACCACCCTGACCAAGAAGATGGCCGAGGATCTAACAGATTTTCTGACTGAACAGGGGATCAAGGTCAAATATATGCACCACGAGGTGGACACCTTTGAGCGGATGGAAATCATCAAAGATCTGCGTTTGGGGTCGATCGACGTGGTGGTGGGCATCAACCTTTTGCGCGAGGGTCTGGATCTGCCCGAGGTGAGCCTTGTGGCAATTCTGGACGCGGACAAGGAAGGCTTCCTGCGCAGTGAGACCAGCCTGATCCAGACCATCGGCCGCGCGGCCCGCAACGCCGAGGGTCTGGTCATCATGTACGCCGATGAGGTGACGGACAGCATGGACCGAGCCATCACCGAGACCGAGCGCCGCCGTGCCATCCAGATGGCCTACAACAAAGAACACGGAATCGTGCCAAAGACCATCGTCAAGGCCATTGCGGACAGCATTGAGATCAGCGATAAGGCGGAGAATGCAAAGCGCAATACCCGCCGCATGGGCAAGATGGAGCGGGAAGCCACCATTGAGCGTCTGACCCGTGAGATGAAGGAAGCCGCTAAGCTGCTGGAATTTGAGCACGCGGCCTTCCTGCGCGACCAGATCGACCGCCTGCGCCGGGGCGAAAACCCCACCGTGGACTCGGATGCCGAGACCGAACGCAGGCAGAACCATGCACAGACACAGAGGAGAGGGAGAAAGTACCTTGGCAAACGATAAAATCGTCATCAAAGGCGCACGGGAGCACAACCTGAAGAATATCAATCTAACACTTCCGCGCGAAAAGTTTATTGTTATGACCGGTCTGTCCGGTTCCGGTAAGTCGAGCCTTGCCTTCGATACCATTTACGCCGACGGCCAGCGCCGTTATGTGGAGAGCCTGTCCAGCTATGCCCGGATGTTTTTGGGTCGGATGGACAAGCCTGATGTGGACGAGATCACCGGCCTGTCGCCGGCTATCTCCATCGACCAGAAAACCACCAGCCACAACCCCCGTTCCACCGTGGGCACTGTGACCGAAATTTACGATTATCTGCGCCTTTTGTATGCTCGTGTGGGCGTGCCCCACTGCCCGGTGTGCGGACGGGTCATCAGTCAGCAGACCGTGGACGAGATGGTGGACGCTGTCCTCAAGCTTGAGGACGGCACAAAGTTTCAGGTGCTGGCCCCTGTGGTGCGTCAGCGCAAGGGCACCCAGCAGAAGGAACTGGATGCCGCCCGCCGCGGCGGCTACTCCCGTGTGAAGATCGACGGAAATATGTATGATCTGGACGAGGAGATTACGCTGGAAAAGAACATCAAGCACACGGTTGAAATCGTCGTGGACCGCCTTGCCATGCGCAAGGGCATCCGGGGCCGTCTGGCGGATTCGCTGGAAACCGCTTTGGCCCTTACAGGCGGTATCGCCGAGATCGATGTCATCGGTGGCGAGTGCATGACCTTCAGCCAGAACTTTGCCTGCCCGGAGCATGGAATCTCCATCAGCGACTTGTCACCCAGGCTCTTTTCTTTTAATAATCCGCAGGGCGCTTGTGAAAAATGCACGGGTCTTGGTACTTTTATGCGGGTGGATGAAGAGCGTATCCTGCCCAATAAGAACTTGTCCATCCGGCAGGGGGCCATCAAGGCCAGTGGTTGGTACTAC
>CALDLZ010000317.1 GCA_937915335.1 uncultured Faecalibacterium sp. | reverse complement strand
GTTGCAATGGCATCCGGCGCAGCCAAAAACGGTGCGAAACCGCTCGTGGTCACGAACACGACTTTTATCCAGAGAACTTACGACCAAATCTCGCAGGATGTGTGTATCAACAACACGGCTGTGACCATTCTGCTGAATTACAACAGCTTTGCAGGACTGACCGATGTGACCCATTTGGGAATTTTCGGAATTGCAGCGTTTTCCAATATTCCCAATCTTGTGATCCTTGCGCCGACCTGCAAGAGCGAGTATCTGAATATGTTGGACTGGTCGCTTGACCAGAAGGAGCACCCGGTCATGATCCTGCTTCCCGGCAACGAAGTGACTGACCGAAAAACCGATACCGATTACAGTGAGATCGGCAAATTCAAGGTGGAGCAGCAAGGTGAGAAAGTGGCGATTTTGGCTCTGGGTGATTTTTACCAGAAAGGCGAAAGCCTTGCAGCAGCGGTCAAAGAATCCTTGGGCTTTACGCCGACCCTGATCAATCCCCGGTTTGCGTCTGCGCTTGATACGGAGCTGCTGGACAAACTGGTGGAAAATCACCGTCTTGTTGTGACGCTGGAAGATGGTATTCTGGACGGCGGCTTCGGTCAGAAAATTGCATCCTATTATTCCACCAGCGCAGTCAAAGTCAAGAACTACGGGTTGGAAAAGAAATTCTATGACCGCTATGACCCGGAAAAGCTGCTGGAACAGCTTGGAATGACCACCGAAGCGATGGTGCATGATATTCAGAATTATCTGTGAGGCATACCCATGAAAGTTTTATTGTTGAACGGCAGCAGCCGCAAAAATGGCTGTACTTACCTTGCTCTTTCAGAAGTGGCAAAGGTATTGAATGAAGAGGGAATTGAAACTGAAATCGTGCAGATGGGCGGACGCCCTGTGAGGGACTGCATCGGCTGTAACGGCTGTGCCGGAAAGGGTCAGTGCGTCTTTGGAGATGATATGGCAAACGAGATTATTGCCAAGGCAAAGGACGCAGATGGCTTTGTGTTCGGCTCGCCTGTGTATTATGCCCATCCCAGCGGACAAGTTCTTTCTCTGCTGGATCGTGTGTTTTATGCAGGTGGTGCGGCCTTTACCCATAAGCCCGGTGCAGTCGTGGTAACAGCGCGGCGAGCCGGAACAACTGCTTCGCTGGATGTGCTGAACAAATATCTGCTGAACGCTGAAATGCCGATTGCGTCCTCTACCTACTGGAACATGGTCTTTGGCCCTGCCCCGGAACTGGTGGAACAGGACAAGGAAGGACTTCAGACTATGCGGAATCTGGCTCGGAATATGGCGTGGCTGCTCCGCTGTATTCAGGCGGGACAGCAACAAGGCTGTCTGCCACCGGATGCAGAGCGGGAACAGTGGACAAACTTTAACCGATAATTTTGCATTGACTCAATTTCATCAAAATAGCAAAAAGTGGACACCTTGCAGCTTTTGCAAAGTGTCCACTTTTTTATAAAATCAATCTTCCAGTCTGCCGTGGTCGCATCCCAATGACAGGTAGTGCTCGACTTCTCCACCCAGCACAAGCTGGACGTATTCCAAGGGCTTGTTATACAGCAGCCAGTCCAACTCCGCCCGCTGTGCCGGGGTGTCACCGTATTTGTCCTCGATGGCGATGCAGTCAATGGCAACGGTGTAGCCATCCGCAAACCGGGCTTCCACCCGGTTGGTGTCCATATTGAATTGGCAGGAAAGCAGTTTGTTCATGGTGAACCTCTTTTCTATATAAAGTGGTGTCTATTCAATTGTCCAAATCCCTGCCATGAATCGTAGTTGTTGATGTACATTTGATGCTCGTTCTAAACAGGTAAGATTGCGGATGCCGTTTTCGAGCCAAACCAGCCCATTTTCATGGCGTTGCATAAAAATCCGATGCCTGTTTTAAGGGGCTGATTTTGACTCTGCACATTTTTGCACACTTTTTGCACACCGGAACGGCTGGATAACGGATGCAAGAGGGAATAACAGGTGCAAAGAATGCAGCAAATGCAAAACTGAAATTTACGGTGAAACGATAAAAACGACGAATCTGCGCAATTCTGAAAATTGACGATTGTTGCACCTTGGCTTCTCTTAATCAGTGGGCCCAGGGTTCGAGTCCCTGGAGGTGCACTCGTAAAAGAGCGTTGAATCGTAAGATTTGACGCTCTTTTTCTATGTAGGAAAGCGGCTGCGCACCGTTTGCACATTTGCCCGAATCGGGGGCTTTTCTACGCAAGGCTTGCACAGCCTGTTTACCTTTGTATAAAAACTGGATTGAAAATGCAGTAAAATTATAAGGATTTCCTGTAGAAGTCAGGGATCGTTTCTTTTTCGTTGTGCCTTTGATTTTTTCGAG
>CALDLZ010000316.1 GCA_937915335.1 uncultured Faecalibacterium sp. | reverse complement strand
AGGCAATAGGGCGGGCGATGGAATGGCCCGATTCGTGTCCGAGGAGAAAGCTACCAACACTCCCCCCTACCAAGGTCACCACTTCATCCGTAAGAGCATTGGAACACTTCAGTTTGCGCAGGGCTTTACGGGCTCCCGCTTCTCCCAACGGACAGAGCAGCGCCGCCAGACGGGCGGGCACATTCTCGGCAGGCAGTTTGATTCTGTCGATGATCCGGCAGATTTCGACAAACCGTTCCGGTTGACTCACAGGTTCCAGCTCCGGCAGGATGACCGCCATCACAGCGGGTTCCAGATAGCTGCCGGGCCGGGGTGCCGCCAGCAGCTTGAGCAATTCTTCCTGGATACGCTCTGCCGAGACGCAGTCCAAATGCGGCCCCAGTGCCCGGGCGGCGGCACCAGTGGCGGGGTCAATGGCAAAGCCAAAACGGGCCGCGAACCGGTACAGCCGCAGGATGCGCAGGGCATCCTCCTCAAAGCGGCGTTCCGGCTCTCCCACCGCCCGCACGATGTGGGCGGCAAGGTCTGCCTGCCCGCCAAAGGGATCGATGAGCCCCTCCTCCGCACTGTACGCCATGGCGTTGATGGTAAAATCCCGCCGGGCCAAGTCCTCCCGTACATCGGGCACAAAATGGACGGCATCCGGGTGGCGGCCATCGGAGTAGGCCCCTTCCGTGCGGAAGGTCGTTGTCTCGTAGAGCTTTCCGCCCTGCTTTACCGTCACGGTGCCATGCTGCAAGCCGGTTGGGATGCACTTTTCCTCCCCGAACAGTGCGATCACCTGCTCCGGGCGGGCGCTGGTGCAGAGGTCCCAATCATGGGGCGCAAGGCCCAGCAGACTATCCCGGACACAACCGCCCACAGCGTAGGCCGCATAGCCCGCCGCATGGAGTGCGTCCAATAACAGGGCCGCACCCGGGTCAAGATCAATTCTTGTCATGTTCATTCCTCGTCGTATTGCAGGGTGATCTGTTTGCCGTCAAAGCCGCACTCCGCCGCCGGGAACACCGCCCGCGCGTTGGGCAGGGCGGCTTCCGGGTCGGTGATCATGGGCGAGTAATGCACCAGCCAGAACCGGCGTACGTTGGCCTTTTTTGCAATGGCCGCTCCCTGCGCAAAGGTGCTGTGTCCCCACTGTTTTGCCTGCGCTTCCTGCTCGTTGTCCGGGTAGGTGGCATCGCAGAGGAAGAGGTCGGCATCCTGTGCGGCCTGTTCCAGCGCCGGGCAGGGTGAGGTGTCCCCCGAGAACACGAACCGCAGACCCCGGCGTGCCGGGCCCAGCACATCGGCGGGGGCGATTGCTTCCCCGCTTTCCAGCGTCACGGTCTGGCCCCGCTGCAGCAGCTTCCACTGGGGCACCGGGACATTCAGGGCCCGGGCCCTTGCGGGGTCGAAGCGGCCCGCCCGTGGCAGGTCGAGTCGATAGCCCCGGCTGGGCACCCGGTGCCGGGTGCGGAAGGGCGTAAGCTGTGCCCCCGCAGGCCAGCCGGAGGAAAGGGCGGTCAGGTCGATGGGGTCGGTGCCCAGCTGCACTGCCTTGACCGGATACGGCAGGGGCCCTGCCAGGGTGCGCAGGGCGGGCCAGATGTCCCCCAGCCCCTCGGGGCCGTAGAGGAACAGCGGGCGTTCCCGCCCCTGACAGCCCAGCGTTTGCAGCAGTCCCGGCAGACCGAAGATGTGGTCGCCGTGGTAATGGGTCAGGCAGATGGCATCCAGCTTCATCAGGTTGACCCCGGCGCGGCGGGCCGCCGCCTGAGTGCCCTCGCCGCAGTCGAACAGCAGGGCATGGCCCCCACATTCGGCCAGTGCGGCAGTCAGGGCCCGGTCGGGCAGGGGCATGGTGGCCGCCGTGCCCAGCAGTGTAATGGTCAGCATAACAGTTCCTCCGTGATTTATCCTGTACAGTGTACCACATTTTGGCCCCGCACACAATCGGCAGGGGCTGGCATAGGATGGCGCAAAGCTCTTTTTCCCAAAGGAGGTTTGACCATGCAGCGCAAAAAAACACCCGCCGGGCACCACCGCTTCGGGCTGGCCCGGCTCGTTCTGGTTTTATTCCTGTTCTTTTTTGTTCTGGCGTTCACGGCCGGGCTGGCGGGGTGCATCTTTCAGCCTGTGCTTTCCGCCCGGGGCACACTGCTGTTCCTGCCGGGGAGGTAAAAAGAAAAACGGAACCGTTCCCTCCCTGCCAGAGGAAGCGGTTCCGTTTTTTTGCTGTTTTATTCTGCTGTTTTCAGCTGCTGCGCCTTTTTCCAGGCACGAATAACCTCCACATGAGAAACCGGCACATCCGGCTTGAACTGCTCCGCATGGTTTTCATCGGGCAGCTCCATTAGCTCATTCTCCACGGCCCATTGTGCGGCCTGCTGCGCCTCATTATCATCCAGGTCGATATCCTCATAGGCCGCATTTGCAGCTGGGGCAGGCTCCCCGGCATCTTTCCAGAGCAGTTCTGCCAGCTGGATTCGATTTTCCGGGAGCACTGCCCAGCTGGGCAGTAGATATTTCAGATAAAGTTCTGTTCCAAGCTGATGGGCCTGATAAGCCAGTACCACCGCCGAAATGCCCGCCGCACCGATCACTGCGGCATCTCCCAGCACCTCGGTTTCCCGGGCGTTCTCGGTGCTCTCATACATTGCCTCCACGGTCACGTCCTCTTCCGGCATGGTAAAGGTCATGGTCTGGCTGGTGTATGCCACATCGGGGTCTCCCAGTAGTGCCGGGTCACTGATGCTCCACTGGGCAAAGACCATCTTTTCCGGGGCTTCGTTCGCCGTGACCGTGACCACTGCACCCGCAGGAATTTTTGCGGTCTGGGTCGAGCCCTCTTCTGTCAACGCCACATCCTTCGTGATATCCACAGTTGTGCCATTTTCCACGGCGGTCACACGGGCAAGTGTGCCCTCTTT
>CALDLZ010000315.1 GCA_937915335.1 uncultured Faecalibacterium sp. | reverse complement strand
CGAGGGCCATTACGCCGCCGTCATGCACGCCATGGACCTGCTGAAGGAGTACGGCATCCTCTTTGGCACCTCCATCTGCTACACCAGTGCCAACCTCGAAGCCGTCACCAGCGACCACTTCATGCGGATGCTCTGCGAGAAAGGTGCGCACTTCGGCTTCTACTTCCACTATATGCCCGTGGGCAACGAGGCCGCTCCCGAGTTGATGCCTTCTCCCGAGCAGCGCAAATACATGATCCAGCGCATCCGCTATCTGCGCAGTGAGGAATGCGATATCCCGTTCTATCCCATGGACTTCCAGAACGATGGTGAGTTCGTGGGCGGCTGCATCGCTGGTGGCCGCAACTACTTCCATATCAACTCTGCCGGTGACGCGGAGCCCTGCGTGTTCATCCACTACTCCAACGCCAACATCCACGACAGCAGCATTCTGGAGATCCTGCAGAGCCCGCTGTTCATGGCTTACCACAACGGTCAGCCCTTCAACAAGAACCATCTGCGTCCCTGCCCCATGCTGGAGAACCCCGAGCTGCTGCGTAAGATGGTCCACGAGACCGGTGCCCACAGCACCGACCTGCAGAGCCCTGAGAGCGTCGATCACCTCTGCGATAAGTGCAAATCCTATGCCTCCAACTGGCAGCCTGTCGCCGACGAGATCTGGTCTCACACCAAGATCCGTGAGAGCCGTTACGAGAACTATAAGGACTGGAAGCCCAATCAGCAGTAATTTCTTAAGAAATTGACAGGCTGATAGCCTTTCAGAGGATACAACAGTCCCCAAAGAAAATCCCCCTTCCTCTAGCGCCGAGACAGCGCCGGGAAGGGGGATTTTTGTGTTTCTCGTTTTACTCTCAAAATTTACTTGTTTTACTGATTTTACTTATGCTTACTGGTTCGCTAAAGGTGAAACCGGTAGTCTGAAGTGAAATAAGTGATTTCAGTAAATTTAAGAACTTAACGATTAAAGTGTAATCAATGATTTGCACCAATCATCACAGGCTGCGGATTCTTTTAATCCGAGCTCCTGCCAGATGCCTGCATAGTAGATACCGGTCAGTGGGTCTTTGGCACTGTTCTTACGGGTGCACCCCAGAAGATTTGTTGGCGCATAAACCGGGTTATATTTCCAGGTGGCTTTCGCAGCGCCCGGAAGCGTCAGTACCCGGTTCTTATCAAATGGCAGGACGCCGGCCCCGGGCAGAGTGGGTGCAAAGGACAAATGCTCCCTTGCCTTGAAGATCACATTTGTCCGGTTGCTTGTCCGGCGGGGGATAGAATGTGGATGCCACGGAGCGGCTTTCTGCTGTTCTGGTGCGGCGAGAGTTTCTCCGACCTGCAAATATCCCCAGATGACCTGTAAATCATTGTCCTGATAGAAATCACCAGTCTTTCGGGCATACTGATATCGTCCATCCGGCCCTTTTGTAACATGATGAAAGTTACCGAAGAACAGGAAAATGTCACCGGGTTCTACACCAATGTGATTCAGGTAAGAAGCGGCGACATCGATCTGCCCGAAAGCAGGGAACCAGCCTTCGGGTTTCTCTTTCCGGCGGGATAAATCCAAGTCAGGGTCAATGTGGCAATGGAAGCCGAATTTGGCCTCCCGATACTTCAAATCCTGCAACAGCTGTGCATAGGAAACACCATTGTATTCCAGCTCGGAAAAGGTGTTTGTCTCAGGCAGGGGAATGGGAAAGGACAGCATTGCACCGTCCTCTAAAATCGGGCTTGCAATGCCGCCGTTGGCAGAATCAAAGCCTTTGCGGCTCAGGATTACTTTCATACATCCTCCTTAGAAAAACAGCCCCGTCTCCCACGCAGGAGACAGGGCTGTTTGTGCTTGAAATGTGGTTGGAATTACTCGTCGTCGGGGTCGCCGAAGGCATCGTGGTAGAGGTTCACCATACTGGATTCCTCATTGCGCTTCAGACCATGGAACACCAGCTTCTTGATGACATCATAGATGACCGCGAACAGCGGCACGCCGATGATCATCCCCACGAAGCCCCACAGACCACCGAACAGCAGGATGGCAAAGAGCACCCAGAAGCTGGAAAGGCCGGTGGTGTTGCCCAGGATCTTGGGGCCGATGATGTTGCCGTCCACCTGCTGCAAAACCAGAATGAACAGGATGAACCAGAGTGCCTTGATGGGATTCTGGATCAGGATGAGCAGGGTGGCCGGAATCGCGCCAATGAAGGGTCCGAAGAAGGGGATCACATTGGTCACACCGATGATGACCGACACCAGCAATGCACTGGGGAACTTGAAGATCAGGCAGGCGATGTAGCACAGCACGCCGATGATGGCGGAATCCAGAATCTTGCCGTTGATGAAGCCGCCGAACATCTTATCCGCATAGCGGATCTCTTCCATGATAAGGTCTGCCCAGCGGGGCTTGATCAGGCTGTAAAGGATGAGCTTGCCCTGCTGCCCGAATTTCTTCCGGCTGGCCAGCAGATATACCGAGACAATGAGACCGATGATGACATTTTTGATCCAGGTCACCACGTTCACCACACCCACGGCGGCACCACTCAAGATATTTTGCATGGAGGGCATCAGCTTTGTCCGGACCCATGTATCCAGACCATCCTGCAATTTGTCGTAGGAGGTCTGCAGGAGATCCAGCAGTTTCTCATTGCTGGCAATGATCTCCTGACGCGAAGCCCAGTTCACGAACTCGTTGATGTTGTCCCGTGCCGTAAAATACAGGGTGGTCACGCTGCTGATGAGCTGCGGCACGATCATCATAATCAGGGCGTAGATCAGCAGCAGGCCGAACAGGATCGTCAATGCAACGGCCAGCATGTTGGCAAAGGAGTGCATCTTTTCGGGGAACAGCTTGTGGAGAAAATCCTCGAGCCAGTTGCACACCGGTTTGAGCAGGTAGGCGATCACGCTGC
>CALDLZ010000314.1 GCA_937915335.1 uncultured Faecalibacterium sp. | reverse complement strand
ATTCCTCCGGGAAAAGCCCGGAACGCCGCACCAGTTTATCGCTCATAGGCCACTGTTTGTGCTCCGGCTGCGGGCCAAAGGCCTTGTGCAGAGCGGCCATAAAACCATCCCCCAGCTGCCCGAGGATCAGGGAACTTTGCATGGCGTGGATCAGCTGGATCAAAAATACCGCTGCTACGATCACAAGCATCACGATGATGCAGCCCGCCGTGAAGCTTTGAAGCAGGATGCCGGCCAGAACGCCCAGCACGGCACCTGCAATGCAGCCGTAGGCGCAGATGTTTGCCAGATGCCCATAAAACAGGATGCGGCGGGAAAGCTCTTCATCCGGCATCTTTTCCTGCGGGGCATGGTTCCGTGTCCTCATACTGTATCACTCCCATCAGCACCCGACGGTGCTGCTCACTTTTTTGCCCATCTTATCGGCCTTATCGTAGCCGTTGTACTCCGGGACAAAGAAGGTCTTTGCCATGGCGTTGTTGTAGCTGGTGTCCCAGTAGATCACTGTCCACATGTAGGCATCCATCTCATCGTTCCAGATGTAGTCCCGCATGGTGGCGATGCGGTTGGAAGCACTGCTCTCGTCCACTACCTCCCACGAGGTATCGGGCCACTGACCACCGTACAGCTGCTGGAAATCATACTCCAGATATTCCTCTGCATAGTCCAGAACAAAGTCATCATCGGAGCCGGTATAGTCCAGATATTCATTGGTGATCCTGCGGCAGACCGCAAAACCGCAGTCGTCCCATTCGGGGTTTGCCACCACAAGGGCATCATCCAGAACATCCAGCACATAATACTCATAGGGGTAGTAGGTCTGCACATGAACGGTCCTGTCCTTGACATGCATCCGGTTGCCTTTGTCGGTAAAGGTCAGGTCGTGGC
Organism: uncultured Faecalibacterium sp.; assembly: GCA_937915335.1. Classification (GTDB taxonomy): domain Bacteria; phylum Bacillota; class Clostridia; order Oscillospirales; family Ruminococcaceae; genus Faecalibacterium. Next base: position 526 of record CALDLZ010000314.1, on the reverse strand, counting down.
CGGATGCATAGACGCTGAGTGCCATTGCCATGGTCAGCAAAGACGCCGCAAACAAGCCGAGGGTGCGCTTCATCGTACTTTTCATAAAATTGCCTCCTTTTTTGATAAGTGTTTTTTGCTCCGGTCATGCCGGAGCGGATCGAAAGGTCCCGGTCTCCGGGTCCCAGCAGAACAACAGCTCCAGCGTTCCTTCTTCCTGCGAAAAGCGGAGCAGGACATCGCTGCTGCCGTCGCCGTTCCGGTCTATAGTATCCATGCCGAGGTATAGCAGTTTTTGTAAAATGTGCAACATGTTGTTGCTTATGGGTTTTGATTTTCAATTTTGTCCATTGAGCCGGGAAATCACCTTTGTTACAATCAGAACAACAAAGCAAAAAGCACACAGAAAGGTGATTCTTATGTTCAAGAAAACAACTGTCCGCTTGATGGATCAGCCGGAGGACTATCGGCGTTTTGGTCTTGACCCACAGAAAATCGAGCCTTGGGAGGATTCGCGCCGTTCTACGCCCGGTGCAAATCACTGGGA
>CALDLZ010000313.1 GCA_937915335.1 uncultured Faecalibacterium sp. | reverse complement strand
TCGTTGCCAGTGTCGCCGCCGCCGATGACCAGCACGTTTTTGCCCTTGGCATCAATGGCCTTGCCGTCGGTGAATTTGCTGTCCAGCAGACTCTTGGTCACGCTGGTGAGGTAATCCACGGCGAAGTGCACGCCGTTGGCGTCCCGGCCTGGAACATTCAGGTCCCGGGCTTTTTTGGCACCACAGCAGAGCACCACGGCATCATAGCTGTTCAGGATGCTCTCGGCATCCACAGCGCCGCCCACGTCCATATTGGTGCGGAACTCCACGCCCTCGGCCTGCATGATCTTGATGCGGCGCTCGATGACGGATTTATCCAGCTTCATGTTGGGGATGCCGTACATCAGCAGGCCGCCCACACGGTCAGCCCGCTCGAACACGGTGACGGCGTGGCCCCGGATGTTCAGGTACTCAGCCACCGAAAGGCCGGAGGGGCCGCTGCCGATGACCGCCACGCTCTTGCCGGTGCGGGCCGGGGGAGGGGCGGCGTGGAGCCAGCCCTTGGCGTAGCCGGTCTCCACGATGGCGTGTTCATTTTCACGCACGGTCACGCTGCTGCCGGTCACGTCGCCGCAGGTGCAGGCGGCCTCGCACAGGGCGGGGCAGACCCGGCTGGTGAATTCGGGGAAGCGATTGGTGGCGCGCAGACGGTGGAGCGCCAGCTCCCACTTGCCCTGATAGATCAGGTCGTTCCACTCGGGAATGAGGTTGTTCAGCGGGCAGCCCGAGGCCATGCCGCCGATCATCATACCGGCCTGGCAGAAGGGCACGCCGCAGTCCATGCAGCGGGCGGCCTGGGTCTGCTGCTCCTCGCGGGAGAGCCAGATGTGAAACTCGTTAAAATTTTCAATGCGCTCCAGCGGCGGCACGTCCGTGCTGGTCTTGCGCGCGTAATCCATAAATCCAGTGTTCTTACCCATGATCCAGCCCCTCCTTACTTATTTTTCTGCACAGCGTAGAATGCTTCGATCTGTGCCTGTTCGCCGTCCAGACCACGCTCCTCCATGGAAGCGATGACCCGGAGCATCCGGTCGTAATCGTAGGGGAGGACTTTCTTGAACTTGGGCAGGTAATCGCTGAAGTTGTCCAGGATCTCCTTGCCGCGGGGGGAGCCGGTGGCTTCCACATGCTCGCGGATGAGCTCTTTCAGGGTGGCAACATCGTACTTGTGCTCCACGGGCTCCAGGCTGACGGTCTCCTTGTTGACCCGCTGGTAGAAGTCCCAATTCTCGTCCAGCACATAGGCCACGCCGCCGGTCATGCCGGCCGCGAAGTTCTTGCCGGTCTGGCCCAGAACCACGACAGTGCCGCCGGTCATGTACTCACAGCCGTGGTCACCCACGCCTTCGACAACGGCAGTCGCGCCGGAGTTTCGGACACAGAAGCGCTCACCAGCCACGCCGGAGACGAAGGCCTTGCCGCTGGTGGCACCATAAAGGGCCACGTTGCCGGTGATGATGTTTTCCTCGGGTTTGTAGCCGATGCCCTCGGGCGGGCGGACGATGATCTTGCCGCCGGACAGGCCCTTGCCCATGTAGTCGTTGCAGTCACCGGTCAGCTTGAGGGTCAGGCCCTTGGGAATGAATGCGCCAAAGCTCTGGCCGCCCGCACCGGTGCAATCGGCGGTGTAGACATCGTCGGGCAGGGAATCGCCGTACTTGCGGGTAATCTCGCTGCCGAAGATGGCACCAAAGGCGCGGTCGGTGTTGGAGACATTCAGCTTGACGCTCTGGGGTGCTTTGCTGCCCAGCTTGAACTTCTTCATCAGTACCTTCATATCGAGGGTGTTCTCGAGGTGGAAGTCGTAAGTGTCAGCAGGCACAAAGTGGACGTTGCTGTTCTCGATGGCCGGGTTGTGCAGGATGCAGTCCAGGTTCATCTTGGCGGCACGGCTGCCGGGGGCGCTGGGCTTGACATGGAGCAGGTCGGTGCGGCCTACCAGCTCGTCGATGGTGCGCACGCCCAGCTTGGCCATGTACTCCCGCAGCTCCTGGGCCACGAAGGTCAGGTAGTTGATGATATACTCAGGCTTGCCCTTGAACCGCTTGCGCAGCTCGGGGTTCTGGGTGCAGATGCCCATGGGGCAGGTGTCGAGGTTGCAGACACGCATCATCACGCAACCCTCGCACATCAGCAGGGAGGTGCCGAAGCCGAACTCCTCAGCGCCCAGCATACAGCTGATGGCAACGTCACGGCCGGAGAGCAGCTTGGAGTCGCTCTCAATGCGGACACGGCTGCGCAGGCCGTTCAGGATCAGGGTCTGGTGGGTCTCGGCGATGCCCAGCTCCCAAGGCAGGCCCGCGTTCTTGATGGAGGTGCGGGGGGCTGCGCCGGTGCCGCCATCGTAGCCGGAGACCAGAATGACCTGCGCGCCGCCCTTGGCAACACCGGCGGCAATGGTGCCGACACCAGCCTCGCTGACCAGCTTGACGTTGATGTTGGCGTGACGGTTGGCGTTCTTCAGGTCATAGATGAGCTCGGCCAAATCCTCGATGGAGTAGATGTCGTGGTGGGGCGGGGGAGAGATCAGGCCCACGCCGGTGGTGCTGTGGCGGGTCTTGGCGATCCAGGGATAGACCTTGGCACCGGGCAGGTTGCCGCCCTCACCGGGCTTTGCGCCCTGTGCCAGCTTGATCTGGATCTCCTCTGCAGAGACCAGATACTTGCTGGTGACACCGAAGCGGGCGGAAGCAACCTGCTTGATCTTGGAGTTACTCTCGCTCTGGTAACGTTCCTCGGGCTCGCCGCCCTCACCGGTGTTGCTGCGGCCGCCCAGACGGTTCAGGGCAATGGCGATGGTCTCGTGGGCCTCGCTGCTCAGGGCACCATAGCTCATAGCGGCGGCCTTGAACCGCTTGACGATGGAGCTGACAGGCTCCACCTCGTCGATGGGAATGCCGCCGTTGGGATCATAGTTGAAGTCCAGCAGGCTGCGCAGATGCACACCCTCGGCACCCATATTGTCCACAGTACGGGTGAAATCCTTGAAGGCCTTGTAGTCACCGGTAAAACAGGCCTTCTGGAACAGGTGGATGGTCTGGGGGTTGAACAGATGCTCTTCCTTGCCGCTGCGGAACTTGTGGGCACCGCCGTCGGCCAGCTCCATATTGATATCCAGACCCAGCGGATCAAAGGCGGCGTTGTGGGCGGCCTCCACGTCGGCCTGAATGTCCTCCAGGTCGATGCCGCCCACACGGCTGACCGTGCCGGTGAAGTATTTGTCGATGACCTCCTTGGAGATGCCGACCGCCTCGAAGATCTGGCTGCTCTGGTAGCTCTGGATGGTGGAAATGCCCATCTTGGAGGCGATCTTCACAATGCCGTTCAGGACGGCCTTGTTATAGTCATCCACTGCGGCGTAGTAATCCTTGTCCAGCAGGCCCTCGTCGATGAGCTGGGCGATGGTATCGTGGGCCAGGTAGGGGTTGACGGCGCAGGCACCGTAGCCCAGCAGGGTGGCGAAGTGGTGCACCTCGTGGGGCTCGGCGCTCTCGAGGATGAGGGCCATGGCCGTGCTCTTCTTGGTGCGGATGAGGTACTGCGACACGGCAGAGACCGCCAGCAGGCTGGGGATGGAAACATGGTACTCGTCGATGTCGCGGTCGGACAAGATGATGATGTTGGCACCGTCCTTGTAGGCGCGGTCCACCTCAAGGAATACCCGGTCGATGGCCTTTTCCAGGCTGGTGTTCTTGTAGTAATTGATGGACACCGTGGCGGTCTTGAAACCGGGCACGTTCATGTGCTTGATCTTCAACAGGTCGGTGCTGGTCAGGATGGGGTTGTGGACCTTGAGCACCTTGCAGTTCTCGGGCTTGTCCTCCAGCAGGTTGCCGTGGGCACCCACATAGACGCTGGTGGAGGTGACGACCTTCTCCCGAATGGCATCGATGGGCGGGTTGGTGACCTGCGCGAACCGCTGCTTGAAGTAGTTGAAGAGCGGGGGATGCTGGTCGCTCAGGACGGCCAGCGGGGTGTCGGTGCCCATAGCGCCCGAGGGCTCGGCACCGGCACGGG
>CALDLZ010000312.1 GCA_937915335.1 uncultured Faecalibacterium sp. | reverse complement strand
CATCGGCTCGTCCGGTTCCGGTAAAACGACCCTGCTGCGCTGTCTGAACTTTCTGGAACGGCCCGATACGGGCACGATCAAGGTGAATGGCGAGACCATGTGGGATGCCGCTGACCCCGCCACCCAGAAGGAGAGCGAGATCCGCAAAAAGCGCTTGCACTTTGGTCTGGTGTTCCAGAACTTCAACCTCTTCCCACAGTATACGGCCTTGCAGAATGTCATGCTGGCTGGGGAACTGCTGGCGAAGGAGCGACCGGACTACAAGGCAAATAAAAAGGCGATCCATACCGAGCTGGAACAGCAGGCAAGAGAGCTGCTGGCTCAGATGGGCCTTTCGGCCCGGGCGGGCCACTATCCGCACCAGCTTTCCGGCGGCCAGCAGCAGCGTGTGGCCATTGCCCGTGCCCTGGCCCTCCACCCGGATATCCTCTGTTTTGACGAGCCCACCAGTGCTCTGGATCCGGAGCTGACCGGTGAGGTGCTGAAAGTCCTGCGTGACCTTGCTGACCGCAAGACCACCATGATCGTTGTGACCCATGAGATGCACTTTGCCCGTGACGTGGCTGACCGGATCATGTTCATGGATGGCGGCGTGGTCGTGGAAGAGGGCCCCGCCAAGCAGGTCATTGACCACCCCCGGGAGGAGCGCACCAAACAGTTCCTGGCACATTATTCGGAATAAGTTTGTTTTTTGGTCAGTTTGTGCTATAATAATTGCGCCGAATTTAACCCACTTCTAATTGAAGGAGGACTGACAAAACATGAAATTGAAACACGCATTCCAACGTGGTGTTGCATCGGCACTGATCGCAGGCGTTGTGCTTACGGCTGGCCTGCCTGCCCTGGCTGCGGGTGCCGCTGACGGCACTGGACCCGAGAGCACGGTTGTAACTCAGATGCTGGTTCCTTCGGACGAAGAAGTGCCTCTGTCCGTTACGGATGAGGAGGTTCCCTTGACCATTGAGGATGACGATACGCCCCTGAGCATTACGATCGAGGAAGTCCCGTTGTCGGGCGACGGCCAGTACGGTGTGACTGGAAACGGATTTTGGGGCCTTCTGTTCCAGCTGTTGGAGCATCTGGCAGGCAGGCGCTGAAAAATTTGAAAAACCCTCTTGAAAATTCACCGCAACCTGATATAATACCCACATGAATAAAGCGTCCTGCCTTTTTGTCGGCAGGGCGTTTTTGTCGGAAAAAATTTGAATTGTAAGGTCTGTGATGTTTCCCAAGGAGGAACGTGCGTATGACAAAAGATATGACGCAGGGCAGCCCCCTCAAGCTGATCCTTGCCTTTGCGGTGCCGCTGATGCTGGGCAGCCTGTTCCAGCAGTTCTACAACCTGGCCGATACCATCATCGTGGGCCGCTTTGTGGGCGTGGAAGCGCTGGCGGCGGTCGGCAGTGTGGGCGGACTGAACTATCTGGTGTTGGGCTTTGTCAACGGCATTGCCTGCGGCTTCTCTATCCCCATCTCGTGGACATTTGGCGCGAAAGACCATGTGGAGATGCGCCGCTACACCGCGAACGCTGTCTGGCTGAGCGTCTTTTTTGCCGCAGTGCTCACCGTGGTCACGGTGGCTATGACCCGTTCCATTCTGGTCTGGACCAATACCCCGGATAACATCATTGATTTGGCGGATATCTACATCCGCACCATCTTCGTGGGCATTCCGTTCACCCTGCTGTACAATATGACCAGCGCGCTGATGCGTGCGCTGGGCGACAGCAAGCGGCCCCTGTACTTCCTGCTGGTGGCAAGCTTCCTGAACATCGGTCTGGATCTGCTCTGCATCATTACCTTTAAGATGGGCGTGTTCGGTGCGGCGTTCGCTACCGTGTTCAGCCAGGCCGTGGCCGGTCTGGGCAGCCTGTGGTATATCCTCAAGCATTACGGCGAACTGCGCTGGAACAAGGAAGAGGGCCGGCTGAGCAAGCAGCACTGCGCCAAGCTGTGCGGCATGGGCATCCCCATGGGCCTGCAGTGCAGCATCACAGCCATTGGCTCCGTCGTTCTGCAGGGTGCTGTCAATGGCTTGGGCAGTGACATTGTGGCCGCACAGACTGCCGGCGGCAAGGCGGCACAGTTCCTGTCCGTCCCGCTGGAGAGCATCGGCACAGCCATGACCACCTACGCCAGCCAGAACATGGGCGCGCACGACCTGAACCGTGTCAACAAGGGCGTGAATACCGCGCTGGGCATCGGCTGTGTGTACAGCGTGGCATCCTTCCTGATCCTGCGTGTGCTGGATAAGCCCCTGATCGGTCTGTTCCTCGAGGGCGACCAGACCGAGATCATGGCCAACGCTCAGAGCTTTATCTTCTGGAACAGCGTGTTCTATATCCCGCTGGCCGTTTTGATCGTATACCGCTACACCATTCAAGGTCTGGGGTATTCCAGCCTGGCCATGTTTGCCGGTGTGGCCGAGATGATCGCCCGTGCACTGGTGGGTTTCCTGTTCGTGCCGCTGTGGGGTTATTTTGCCGCCTGCATCGCAAACCCTGTGGCCTGGTTCTTCGCCTGCTTCTTCCTCATCCCGGCGTATATCGTTGTGTTCCGGAAGCTGAAACGGGAAAACGCAAGACCGCACGCAAACTTGTGATTGTTTTTTGCGAGAGAACCCTCTCAGCCAAAGCCTGACGGCTTTGCCAGCTCCCCTGAAGGGGGAGCCCTT
>CALDLZ010000311.1 GCA_937915335.1 uncultured Faecalibacterium sp. | reverse complement strand
CCAGCTTTTCCAAATTGGGAATCTGACCGATGTTGGCGCACTCGTCAATCAGACACCGTACATGAACAGGCAGCTTGCCACCGTACACATCATCGGCTTTGTCGCACAAGAGATTGAAAAGCTGGGTGTACACCATCGAAATCAGGAAATTGAAGGTGCTATCCGTGTCCGACATAATGAGGAACAAAGCCGTTTTCTTATCGCCCAGCGTGTCCAGTTGCAACTCATCATACATCGTTAAATCGCGCAATTCTTGAATGTCAAAAGGCGCAAGCCGTGCGCCGCAGGAAATGAGGATGGATTTTGCAGTCTTTCCGGCAGCTAATTTGTAGAGTTTGTACTGCCGCCCTGCAAAGCTGTTCGGCTTCGTTTTGGCCAAATCTTCAAACAAGAGGTCAACTGGGTTCTGATATTCCTCATCGTCCTCCAGCACCTGCATGGTGTTGAGCATTTCCAGCAGGGTCGCAAAATTCTGTTCCTCAACAGGGGCTTCATAATGCAGATAGGCGATAAGGGCAGTCAGCAAAAGCCGTTCGCTTTTCTCCCAAAATGGATCGCCGCCGCTGCCTTCGCCCTTTGTGTTGGTCATAAGGGTCGTTACCAGCTTCAGAATATCCTTTTCGCTGTGGACGTAGCCGAACGGATTGTAGTGCATACTTTTTGCAAAGTTAATGGTGTTCAGGATTTTCACCCGGTAGCCGTTCTTCAACATGGCCTGTCCACATTCAAGCACAATCGTACCTTTGGGCTGCCTTTTGTCAAGATAAAAAATCAAGATGCTGCTGTAAATTCAAAAATTACCAGCTTTCGCTTCTTTTTGAATGATTTTTCGCATTTGAGTGTCCAATGTGTTCTTTGCATTCGGATTGAAAAAGATGTGTGACGTTGTAAGTTGTGTTTCTGATCTGCATGGTCAGCTTTCCGTCAGCGGATCGGTGTTCGGTTAAATTGATCGTTTTACTCATTTGCACTTCTCCTTTTATAATGTGTGTTCAGTTTCTTTTTGCGAGGACTGTGATTTTTTCTGTTCAAGTGCGGCCTTGCTGTCGTTCAACTTCTTCAGCACCGATTCTTTCTCCGGTGTTTTGCCGCCCGGTGCGGAAAGATGCTGCTTATTCAGCACCATGTCGATATACTTGCGGACATTTTTCAATGCGGTCAGGTCAGACCGCAGGGCTTCCAGCTGAGTGCGTAACTCTGCGCTGCTCGATTGCAGCGCAGAAAATTCGGCATCCAATGCCGAAAAATCAACCGTTGTGCTACCGTTCAGTTTCATCAGGGTGCGAACAGCTTTATTGAACGTGTCCAGTTCATCCTTGTGCTGGGCTGCGTAAGCGTCTTTGGTCAGCTTGAAGTTCTTCTTAATAAAGGTATCGTGGATGGATTTCAGTTTAGCGTAAATGGCAGCAGCATCTTTTATCTGGGCGATTGCCCGCATACGGTTTTCATTCTGCTTCAACTGCTTGCGGAGAGGGGCAGCGGTCTGATTCAGGCTTGAAATTGCGGCATTCAAATCCTCTACGGTGTTCAGCGAATGGGCTTTCAGATAATCAACAGCCTGCATGACCTCGCCCAAATCGCGGACGGTGCATTTCAACTGTGCCTTGCCAGACCAATCGCTGCGCTGCTCGGCACGGAGATTAAAGTAGTCCACCAACAAGTCAGAAAGTGTTGGTTCTTTGGCCTTTTCCAGTGCGTCCAGAAGAACCTGTTTCTTTTCGGTCAGATCTGCAATCCAGTGTTGCAGACCACGAATTGCGCTGCGGATAGACTGCATCAGGTTGTTGGCGGCTCGAATATCGCGGTTCAAATTGCCGAGAAAAGTTTCGATTCCGCGCTTTTCCATCTGGTGTGCAGCAGGGCCGAGATGCACAGTCGGTATCTGCTGGATGCCCTGCCGCTCAAAGGAGCGCAGATCAACACGTTCCGGTCTGCCAGCTGCTTCCAGATAGCGGTTGGTTATCGTTTCCCAACTATGCCGCCAGATTTCGGCGTACTTTTGGTCGTTCCAGTCTACCGTGTTTTCCTTGTGGCACTTCCAGTTGCCAGAGGGAAGCTGGATGCGCTCACCGTTTTTATCAAGGTCGTAAACCTTTCTGGCTTTCGGAAGCCACTTGCCGTGTTCATCCATCGCCCGGATGGTCAGCAGAATGTGAGCGTGTGGGTTTCCATCGCCTTTGTCGTGGATGGCAAAGTCGGCAATCATGCCTTTGGAAACAAACTGCTCCTGACAAAATTCTTTTATCATGGAAAGATACTGTTCTTTCGGAACCTCTACCGGAAACGCCAGCACAATGCGGCGGGCAAGCTGTGAGTTCCATTGGTTCTCTACTGCTTCCACGGCGTTCCAGAGTGTTTGCCGGTCTGCATATCCGGGCGGGGCGTGGGGTGGCAGCATGATCTCTGCGTGGACAAGTTCTTTTTTCTTGTTGTAGAATTTTGTTTGCTGGTCGTACTCGCTGAACAGCCGTTCGCCGCTTTGGTAGGCTGCACCAGCAACAGCGGATTGCCCTTGGCTGCGCTTGATGATGGTAATTTTGAAATGAGGACACGGAATAGGCATCACCCCCTAATGACATTTGAATCGTTCTCTTGTAAAAATTACGGAATTATGGTACTATTATTTTGGATAAGTAAGCAGAAAGCTGGTGAGCCAATGTCGGAAAGAAAATCTCAGCAGGAACTGGATTTTGAACGGAAACATGAAGAAGATTTACAGCGGTTGCGTGGATTGCGTCTGATTGACGATGATTTCATGGCTGCGGTGTTTGAAGAACGTACCTGTGCAGAGTTCCTTTTGCAAATTATCTTGAAACGTGATGATTTGACCGTTAAAGAGGTTCATGGCCAGTACAGCATCAAAAATCTGCAAGGCCGTTCGGTCCGTTTGGATATTCTGGCGGTGGATCGGGAAAACCGTGCATATAATATTGAGGTGCAGCGCAGCGACCGTGGTGCAAGTGAAAAACGTGCACGGTATAACAGCAGCCTGTTGGATGCAAACCTGACTGATGCGGGCGATGATTACAATGCGCTGAATGAAACTTACGTTATCTTTATTACTGAAAATGATGTGTTAAAGGCTGGCCTTCCAATTTATCATGTTGACCGTACAATTCGGGAAACTGGAACGTTTTTCAATGATCAGGCTCACATCGTTTATGTAAACTCACAAATCAAAGACGAAACCGCATTGGGAAAACTAATGCATGACTTTTTCTGTACCAACTCGAAGGATATGAATTATCCCATTTTGGCACAGAGAGTTCGTTATTTCAAAGAAGATACGAAGGGAGTGGCAACTATGTGCAGAGCTATGGAAAAGATGCGGGATGAAACCGAGCATGCAACATCGGTCAAACACGCGTTGGCAATGTTGGCAGATGGTATGCCTTATGAAAAAGTTGCAAAGTACAGCGAACTTCCAATTGAAGAAGTCCGAGCATTAGCTGAAAAGAAATCTGCCTGATAAAAAGACAAGCCGATTGGAAATGTTTTTGTTTCCAATCGGCTTTTTCTGTGCGTATTCTATGGGTAGTGGGCAAAAGGATAGCTGCAAAGCAGCGCAAGGAAAATGCAGTTTTCCTTGGGATGGAATCGGGCTGGCGAACAAACGCCAGCTTCGATTTCATCGAGCCGTCTGCAAGACCGCAATTTCACCGGAACGGTGTATAATTGCGCCCTTTATTCTAAAGGGTTTTGGACGCTGCGGCGTTCCTGCACATCCTGAATCATCTGTGCAAGAGCCACCGCAACTTCTGGCTGACGGAACGAGATTTTCAAAAGCTCCATCACCTGATCGTCTGTCAGTTCTTCCGGGCAGACAAGAAAACTTTCCAGCATTCCGGCACGAGTGCAAAGACGATGCACACGTGCCTTGCGGGTCAGCTCCGGTATCTGGTGTTCGAGAATCTTTTCTCTGTGCTGATAGTAGCGCAACCTTTGTTCTGCTTTGGCTTTTTCGCTGCGGAGATAGGCAATGTCGGTTTTCGGTTGGGTCATGGCATCACACTCCTACAATATATTTGCGGGTAGCCCCACGACATCCAGCCGTGTTGCTATCCAACTTGTTGCCTAAGCTGTAGAATAAGAACGTAGTGGTCTGACATCTATCACGCTGGATTTACACGTCCGTAAAGGAGTCAGTCAGCCGCCGTTCTTATTCGCAGCATTCGATTTACGCAGGTAGTTCCACCGTAAAACGGTGCGTTCGTGTTACTCAGGAGATTGAACAAGCAATAAGTAAAAGGCGGAAGCCATTGCAAATTCAAACTGGGAGGAAAACGAATGACCGTAGTTGGAATTGATGTTTCTAAGGGTAAGAGTATGGTAGCTGCCATGAAGCCTGGTGGAGAACTTGTTGCAGCGCCATACGAGGTAAAACATTCAGACATTGAACTGTCACATCTTGCGCTGAATATTCTTTGCATGGAGCCAAACACCCGCGTTGTAATGGAAGCAACTGGCAGATACCACGAACCGGTAGCAGCACTGCTTCATAGCGAGGGAATCTTTGTAAGCATCCTGAACCCACTGCTTATTAAGCAAAGCGGAGCAGGCTCTCTGCGCAAGGTAAAATCCGATCCGAAAGATGCTCTTAAAATTGCAAAGTACGGGCTTGACAACTGGTCTACATTGCAGGAATATACTCCTATGGAAGCAATTAGACAGCAACTCAAGTTGTGCGCACGTCAATGCGACTTGTATAGCAAGAACATTGTCATGCTCACAAACAACCTTATTTCTTTGTCTGACAAGACCTTTCCGGGTGTAAACGAGCTGTTTTCAAGCCCCGAAAAGGCAGACGGACATTTGAAGTGGGTAGATTTTTACAGAACCTTTTGGCATTGCGACTGCATTAACCGTATGTCACCGGATGTTTTTGAAGAGCGATACAAGAAATGGTGCAAGAGAAAGGACTACCATTTTAGTGCTGATGCTGCAGATGCTCTCTACGCAACCAGCTGCGGGCTTTACACCACGCTGCCGCGTGACAACAATGCCAGGTTACTGGTTACTCCGAATCAATGACAGACCCCCGGAACATATCGTCTGCAATGACATAATCCGAACTTGTTTCCGATAGGAGATGGGTTCGGATTATTTGTTTTCTTCGGAAAATTCAATGCAGGTGTCCGTGGAAGATGAAATCCGAAATCATAAATAGAAAAAGGCAGCGGTATTACTCGCTGCCTTTTCTGCAGAATGAAGGAAGGAGAAAATGGGGAAAAGGACTTACACGTGCCACTTCCAGTCGAGGATCTCCGGCATATCCTGACCGATCTCGTGGATGTAGTTCTTGTGCTCGACCAGCTTATCGTTCATCTGCTGGACGAGGTATGCGCCGCGGTTGCCCAGCTGGGGCAGGTGCAGCACGGCATCCTTGACCAGATGGAAGCGGTCGATCTCGTTCTGCACGCGCATATCGAACGGGGTAGTGATGGTGCCCTCTTCCTGATAGCCGTGGACCGACAGATTGCGGTTTGCGCGCTCGTAGGTCAGTTCGTGCACCAGTGTGGGATAACCGTGGAAGGCAAAGATGATGGGCTTATCCTTGGTGAACAGCGCGTTGTAATCGGCATCGGACAGGCCATGGGGATGCTTGGTGTTCGGTTCCAGTTTCATCAGATCTACAACGTTGACCACACGGATCTTCAGTTCCGGCAGAGCATCGCGCAGGATGGTGACAGCGGCCAGTGTTTCCAGTGTTGGGGTATCACCGCAGCAGGCCATGACGATATCGGGTTCTTCCCCAGCATCGGTGGAAGCCCAATCCCAAATGCCAACGCCCTGGGTGCAGTGCTTGACGGCCTGTTCCATGGTCAGCCACTGGGGACGAGGGTGCTTGGACGTGACCAGCACGTTGACGTAGTCACGGCTGCGGATGCAGTGGTCAAAGCAACTCAGCAGGCAGTTGGTATCCGGCGGCAGGTACAGGCGGACGACATCGGCCTTTTTGTTGGCGATGTGGTCGAGGA
>CALDLZ010000310.1 GCA_937915335.1 uncultured Faecalibacterium sp. | reverse complement strand
TTTCCATGCCAGTTCCGTGCAGAACCCAAAGCGCTGAATCGTTCCATCCCGCACTGAATCAAGCGGGAACTTCTTGTAATCGTCCAGTGCTTCCCGCAGCCGGGCCACGGCAGCGGTAAAGCGGTCGTATTTTTCATGTAGCTTGTCCATAAGCTCTACACCATCCCTTTCGATGTTCGCAAGAAATACAGGCTCCATGCCGTCCGTGATGTGCACGATGTCAAATTTCAGCAGCGTGGGCAGCTCTTCGCAGCACATCCAGAACTCGGCCCGGTTGTCCTCTGGCATCCCGTACACGGCCAAATCTATGTCACTGTTAGGCCGGTTATCGCCCCGGGCACGGGAGCCGAACAGCACAAGCCGCTTTGCGCCAAACCGCCGGGCCAGTGCTGCAAGCTGATTATAAAGCTCTTCCATCTTCTCACCTGTCACAATCTTTGTACATTCTGTCCCGTAATCGTCCCCGATCGGGCCGCAATCAGTGCAAGAGAGGGGGCAACTTGCACAAATCGCAGCAGCACCGGCACGCTCTGGCAGCGGTCAGGCATCCCGCCGGGTGGTTATTCTTTCGGGTCGTCCGTGGGTGTATCATCCGCAGCAGGCCCGGCGGCATCCTGGCTGTTCTCCGCTTTCTGTTGATCATCTGTTGGTGGAGTCCATTCACCAAGCATCATTTGCCGGAACATGAAAGCGAGTTTTTCTTCACTTAATCCCCGGTTCTCCATTTCTGCTTGTTTGGTTTCTTCTACTATGGCATGCGCTACTAATTTCGCTGTATGCTCTGCATCATCATACAGACTGTATGAATATTGACGGAGCCTTGTTAGTTCTTGAACTCGTTTTATCGCTTCCGCTCTTCCTTCGTAGTTCAAATCTGCGAAAGCATCACAAAGCTCTTTCTTTTGGTCTTGAACGGTCGGGCCAAGTGAAACCGCTTTTTCAATAGACTCCATCCACTTGTTATATTTATCATCTTTGAAAACAATACGGTAATGGTAATATCCAAGTTCTTTTGCGTCCACTCCAAGTGCATTTGCAAATTTCTCTATGGTTTCTTTTTTGGGGCTGCGCTTTCCAGATTCGTATTGTGCAAGGGTACCACGTTTAATACCAATTTTTTTTGCAAGTTCTTCTTGTGTTAAGCCCTGTTCTTTTCTGATTTTCCGAATTTTTTCGCCGGTTGTCACGCATACACCCTCTTTCATAGCGAGTATACCACAGTTTTCATCTGTGTACAATGTTTACTTCAAAAATATATATGTTTACACTTGACTACATTTCAAAACAGTGCTATAGTAATTATGCAGACAAAAGTAAACAAAAAAGGAGTGGTCGTATGAACTTTAATATTCAAAAGGCAAAATGTGCTCTTATTCGTTCTGGTAAAACACAGGTGCAACTTTCCAAGGAGCTGATTTTGTCGCGTCCTTGCATTTCTAAGGCAATGAATGGCGGAAGCATTACCAGTAACACCGCTAGGCGGATTGCTTCTGCTTTGGGCGTAACAGTGGAAAGCCTGCTGGATGATGGAAAGGAGAGTTGACGCATGGGCGACGCTATCCGTTATCCCAACATGGGAACCGTCAAAAAGGCCGCTGAAATATACGGCTTATCCCCGGTCTATATCCGCCGACTGTGCAGAGAGGGCAAAATCAGATATGTGAACGCCGGGCATATGTGGCTTGTGAATCTGGACAGCCTGGCCCGGTACTTTGAACAAGGCGACCCCGCCCCGGCGGAATCAGTCTACATAGCCCCCAGTGTCCGCCGGGTATACCCTTGATAATTGGGGGAAAACGCATGGAAGAGCGCAAAAGTTTTTTATTCTATCGGTCATTTTGGAGTGGAGGAAGTAAGCTGAAACCTCGTGAAAGGCTCGCATTTTATGACGCGCTTGCACTGTATGCATTCACCGGTCAAGAAACTTCCTTGCCCCGTAATGCTGCAATATGTTGGGAGTTTGCAAAGCCTTTGATTGATTCCAACAACAAAAAGTACGAAGATGGGTCAAAAGGTGGCAGACCACAAAAAACCACTGGTTTTGATGATGGTATAACCACTGGTTTCGATTCCCTCAAGAATATATCTGAGGATAAAGAAAAGGAGAAAGAAAAAAGAGAAGGTAAAGGAGAAAGGAGAACGCGCCAAGAGCGGAATGAGAAAAAGCCGCAAACGGCAGTCTTTCAAAGCCTGCCTAGCGGCACAAATAGAATCGGCTACGCCGGAACGGAAGAGCTGAAAAAGCGGCAGATACCAAA
>CALDLZ010000309.1 GCA_937915335.1 uncultured Faecalibacterium sp. | reverse complement strand
GGTCGGAACAGAATTACGCCTGAAATGTCCTCCACATGAACGCCTTCATTGAGCATATCAATGCAGAATAGCAGCTTTAACCGTTCACTTTTGTCTGCCTTAAATTCTGCAAATGCCTTATCCGTGCCCGGATCATCCGAGTAGGCCTCGTACACAACTGCATTGGGATTTACCTTTGCAAACCACTCTGGCACATGGGATACCATCTCGTCCATGTGCTCTTTGTTAGCACAGAACACGATATACTTTCCGCTTCGATTTGTGATATGATGAGCAAAAACTTTGTCCAAACCATCCGCTTTTTCCAACGCCCGGCGGAGTGCATCCAGGTACTTCTGGTTCACATCCTGAATCCCGGCAGAGCGCAAATTGTCAATTCTGGTCTGGTATCTTACCAGCTCCTTTTGGTACTGATAGACCGTCGTTACATATTTCGGGGCAGGCAAAATTCCCCGAACGATGGCTTCGCCCAGGGTCATTTCCGATGCAATGTGGCCGTCAAATAGCTCTTCGGCCATATCGCGGTTATTATCAAGGTAACGGATATTGGTAGCACTCAGTCCCAGTATTTTTGCATCCGGGCAGAGCTTCAGCAGTTTCAGCGTACTTGCGCCCCAGCATTTAGCCCCCACACGGTGAAACTCATCCAAGATGATATAGGCCGGATTCAGCCCTGCAATAGCCTCTAGTTCTTCCGCTGCGCAGCACATTAGTTTGGCATAGGTATAAAAGTGTACCTTGGCCAAAGGAAAATCCGGGTCCTGCCGCTTCAAGTTCTCGATCTGGGTCCGAAAGATATACTCGCTCGGAGATATCCAGAAAACGGTATCGACAGGATGCTCCTCGATGAGCTTGAACGCGATATAGCTTTTGCCCGTTCCGGTGGGATGCACGATGGCCGTTTTGCCGCACTCCTCCATCATCTGCACCGCTGCACGGTAGGCTTTCTCATTATGTTCAAACAGCTGCAACGACACGCATCTCACCCCCAGCCGCAACTCCGGGGTATCTTCCATTGCAATAATGAAAGGCAGAAGTTCGAATACCGTGATACCACGTTTATTTTCCAATTGTACGGACTGCTGATAGACGCTCTATCCTCTTGAAAAGATACGCTGAATCTCCCGTCGCTTTCGTGCTAAATCAGAATGCACATACCGCTGCAGGGTGATATTGGCGTTTGAGTGACCCAATAGTTCACTAAGCGTCTTGATATCACATCCCGCCTGCAGGCAGGTAGTGGCAAAGGTGTGACGGAGAACATGAGGGCGTACCTGATGCACGGCTACCTGTTTTAGATATGCCTTAATGCTCTTCCGATAACAGCGCGGCTCTACAGGTTTAATCGTGTTGCCTGATAAGAACCACGCATCCGATGGGTAACTTTTTTGAAGAATCTTGAGTACCTGGACCATGTGCTTTGAAAGTGGGATTTCCCGCCGGGAGGTACGAGTTTTGGGCGTCTGGATAACAATTTTTGTATGTCCGTCACCATAGGAAATTCGGTTTACCGTCCGTTTGATTTGCACGGTTCCAGCTTTCAGGTCAAAATCATCCCACTTCAGTCCACAGATCTCGCCAATTCGCAGGCCGGATTCCGTGCCAAGCAGCAGGCCGATCTTCCGGGGCGTTGGGCTAGATAAAACGTAGGTACGAAGCCGATTCTGCTCTACTGCAGAGAGTGGCGTTGTTGACCGACTCTCCTCTTGCGGCAGACGGACAGATAACTCCATTGGTCGAAGCAGCTTTAGATGAACAGCGTATTTGCAGATACGACGTACCATAGAGAGACATTCTCTGGCAGAGGAGAATCCAAGTCCCTTGT
>CALDLZ010000308.1 GCA_937915335.1 uncultured Faecalibacterium sp. | reverse complement strand
TTCTTCCAGATTTTCCGAAACCGCCGCTACATTGGAGAATACCGCTACAAGGACATTGTGACACCGGGCGGCATCCCGGCCATTATTGACCAAGACCTGTTTGACCGTGTGCAGCAGCGTTTCGAGCAAAACAAGATTGCCCATGGCCGACCTGCAAAAGAGGATGTGAGCTATCTGCTGACTACCAAGCTGTTCTGCGGCAAGTGCGGCACCCTGATGGGCGGCGAAAGCGGCACAAGCCACATGGGAACCACCTACTATTACTACAAGTGCGGCAACGCCAAACGCCACGGCAAGGCGCACTGTGACCTGAAAGCCATCCGCAAAGAGCCACTGGAACGGTTCGTGGTGGATACCGCTATTAAGGTGATTTTCAGCGATGAAATCATCGAACGGCTGATAGATTTAGTCATGGAAGCCCAGCAGCAGGAGAACACCCGGCTGCCTGTCCTGAAAGACCAGCTCCGGGACACGGAGAAGCGGCTGGCAAACCTTCTGGAAGCCATTGAACAGGGTATTCTGACACCGACCACCAAGCAGCGGTTGGACGAACTGGAAGCCCGGAAAGAAGCCTTGAACACCAGTATTCTGGAGGAAGAGCTGAAAAAGCCAGTCCTGACCCGTGAGTGGATTCGGTTCTGGCTTGAGAAATTCCGCAAGGGTGACGTAGGCAGCACGGAACACCAGCGGCAGATCATTGATACCTTTGTCAACTCGGTCTACGTATTTGATGACCGGGTCGTGCTCAATTTCAACTTCACGGACGATGCCAAGACGGTTACCCGTGAAGAGGTTTTAGGTTCGAGTGCTGTGGAGAATGCTCCACTTCAAATCCGTTGTCGCTTGACAACGGATTTTTTGTTTTACAGCCTCTGACGCTCGCTGAACCGCCCCAGAAATAGTAGACATGTACAAAAAGAGCCCCATGTAGGGTAAATCTCAACAGGACTGCCGAAGCGAAAGCGGAGACAGTCCTGTTTTTAGTTGGATACGTTCGTAATTGTAGAAGTAAATGTAATCGTCGATCATCTTATTCGCTTCCTCAAAAGTTTCAGGTTTGTGCCGGTAGATACACTCCGTCTTGAGAATGCCAAAGAAATTTTCAGCCAAAGCATTGTCATAGCAGTTTCCACGCCTTGACATGGACGGAGTAATGCCGTATTCTTTAGTCAGGTTAAAATATGCTTGCGAGGTGTATTGGAACCCCTGGTCGCTGTGGAGCTGCAACTCCCGGCGACTTTCTGCTTTTACAGACTTCATCGCAAGATGGATGGTATCCAATACAAGATTGACTGTCTGACTGGTATCAGTCTTGTAAGCAACAATGCTTCTGTCATACAGGTCACGAATCATAGACAGATAGAGAACG
>CALDLZ010000307.1 GCA_937915335.1 uncultured Faecalibacterium sp. | reverse complement strand
TGAGGCTGTCACCGGTAAGAACCTGCTCAAGCGCGCCAACGATCAGGAGAAGCTGCTGCATACCGTGGCAGGCAGCCTGAAGGCCAACAATGTCTCCACCCTGGCCGCCCGTGCCGAGGCCGTGATGGCTGAGAATAAGGCCATGAGCAAGGAGCTGGACGAGGTCAAGGCAAAGATCGCTGCCTCCAAGGTGGACAGCCTGTTTGACAACGCCGAGGACGTGAACGGCGTGAAGATCGCTTCCGCTTACTTCACCGGCACCACTGGCGACACCCTGCGCGGGATGTGTGACAGCATCCGTGACAAGGCCGTGAACCCCGTGGTCGCTGTTCTGGTGGGCAAGGCCGAGGATAAGATCACCATGGCTGTTACCGTGAACAAGCTGGCACAGGAGAAGGGCCTCAAGGCTGGCGTGCTGGTCAAGGAGATCAGTGCCATCGCTGGCGGCAAGGGCGGCGGCAAGCCCGACTTTGCAATGGCTGGCCTGAAGGATGAGACCAAGATCGACGAGGCTCTGGCTGCTGTCAAGGGCATCGTGGAGAAGCAGCTGGGCTGAAGCAAAAAAGGCTTCCCCTTGAGGGAAAGGCAAAATCAATGAAAAGGAGCAATTCCCATGGAAGATTGTCTGTTTTGCAAGATCGCCGAGGGCAAGATCCCCTCTAACAAGCTGTACGAGGACGATCAGGTCGTGGCGTTTTACGATATCAACCCCCAGGCCAAGGTGCACTTCCTGGTGGTGCCGAAAAAGCACATCCAGAGCGCTGCTGCCCTGACCGAAGAGGATGGTGCCCTGCTGGGTCATATCTTTGCGGTCATCGCCAAGCTGGCCAAGGAAGTCGGCCTGGACAACGGCTACCGTGTGATCTCCAATGTCGGCGAAGACGCCGGCCAGACGGTCAAGCACCTGCATTTCCATGTGCTGGGCGGCGAGAAACTGCCTGTCTGAGCTGAGTGTGTAAAATAACGGATCAAATAAAAGGAAGGGAATTGTTATGGCAAAGACCTATACCCTGAATGTTGCGGGCCTGACCCGTGAACTGACCATCTGCAAGGTGAACGACCACATGGATATCGCGGCCTTCATCATGCTGGGCGATGCGGAGCTGACTGTGGCCGCCGCCACCGAGCTGCTGAAAAAGTGCCCGGATTTCGATATCCTGCTGACCGCCGAGGCCAAGGGCATCCCTCTGGCTCACGAGATGAGCCGCCAGAGCGGCAAGCCCTACGTCTGCGCGCGCAAGGGTGTCAAGCTGTATATGCCTGACCCTGTTGTGGTGGAGGATCAGTCCATCACCACCGCAGGCAAGCAGAAGCTGGTCATTGACCGCAAGGAGCTGGACAAGATGAACGGCAAGCGCGTGCTGGTGGTGGATGATGTCATCTCCACCGGCGGCTCCCTGAAGGCCCTGGATGCACTGGCCGAGCAGACCCAGTGCACCATCGTGGGCCAGGCTGCTGTTCTGGCTGAGGGTGATGCAGCCGAGCGCAAGGATATCATCTTCCTTGCACCGCTGCCCCTCTTTTTCCACTAAGTAAGATGCGCCGCCCGCTCTGCGTTTTCTGTGTTGGAACGCTGGGGCTGGAGCTGGTGTGCGCCTTTTTGCCGCAAACGGGACGTTTTGTGCCGTTTGCGGCATTTTTTGTTGTCGGTTTACTGTGGGCGTTGGCGGCCCGCCTGCGCAAAAGTTCAGCCTGGGGTTACGGCATCTGCCTGATCTTAGGAGCTGCCCTGGGCCTTGTTCTGAGCTGTTCCACTCAGGCAAAACTGGAACAGCGCCAGACGGCCTATGATGGCCGCAGTGCCCTGCTGGAAGCCGAGGTGGAGATCGTTTCCTCTTCTTATTATCCCGGCACGGTGCGGGCTGTCCTGCGGGTGGAACGGGCCGACCGGGAAGTGGCATCCTTCCGGGTGGAGTGTGCCAGCCTGCCCGATTGCAGCCCCGGCGACCGGATCAAGGGCCGCTTTGCACTGGAAGCCCCTGATGAAACGGACCGCCTGAATGCCTATGCCGACGGCATTGCTCTGAACGCGGAGTATGAGAAGGGCTTTGCGTTATTAGGACAGAGCAGCTCCTTCCGTGCCCGGACGGCACGGCTGCAAAAGCGGCTGAGTGCCGCCCTGCGGCAGGGGATGGCAGCAGGCCCGGCAGGTGTGCTGGCGGCCATGGTGACCGGGGACCGCACCCATCTTGCCAAAGAGCTGCGCGCGGCCTACCGGGGCGCTGGGCTTTCCCATGTGCTGGTGGTCAGCGGGATGCATGTCTCGATCTTGTGCGGGGACGTGCTGGGCAGGCTGCTGCCACGCCGCAAAAAGAGACTGCGCGGTTACATGAGCCGGAAGGCCAAGGCGCTGTTCAGTGCGGTGCTGGCCTTGCTGCTGGTGGGCGTGACTGGCTTCACGCCGTCTGTTCTGCGCGCGGCAGGGGCCGTCTGGCTCAGCGCGCTGGGGGTCTGGGTCTATGGCCCGCCGGATGCTCTAACCTCGCTGGGCGTGGCTGGTGTCCTGATGACAGCGGGCAACAGCTATGCCGTCTGTGATGTGGGCTTTGAGCTCTCCTTTGCGGCGGTGGTGGGCACCCTGGCCGGCGGGGCCGTGGTGCGCCGCAGCCAGGAAGCTTGGGCAAACCGGCAGGAAAAACAAAAACGCCCCCGCACCCGGTTCTGGAAGCGAAAGGCGTTGGGTCTTGCGGGAAATCTCTGGGAAACGGTCTGCATCTCGGCCTGCGCCTCCATGGCGACCTTCCCGGTGCTGGTACTGCGGGGTATGAGCACCAGCCTGTACGCACTGGTGTCTGGTGTGGCTGTGCTCTGGCTCGTGGAGCCCATCCTGCTCACCGGTCTAGGGGCGGCTCTGCTGGGGCTTGTGCCCGTGCTGGCCCCGGTTCAGCGGGTGTGCTCGTTCTGTGCGGAGTTTTTGACAAATCTGCTGAACCGCTGGGCGCTGTGGGTGTCCGGCTGGCCCGGGGCGCAGATCTGGTTTGATACCGCCTATGCCGCCGTGGTCTGCCTGCTGCTGGCCGGGCTGTGCTGGCTGGCGTTCCAGAAGAAAGTGCGCCTGCGGGTGGCTCTGCCTGCTCTTCTGCTGACGGCGGGCATCGCAATTGGTACTGGCAACGCTCTGAGCAGGGATGTCATCCGGGTGGAGCTGGTGGGCAGTCAGAATGCCCCGGCGGTGGTCATCAGCCAGAAGGGCAGTGCCGTCATCCTCTTCCGGGGCGGCGACAGCACCCGTTCCGCCGTGGAGAGCACACTGGAACGCCGGAACATCCAGACCGTGGAATGTCTCGTTGACCTGCGTATCAAGCCCCAGAGTGCCCAGGGCTTGGGGCCCAAACAGCGCATTGCGCCCGACGGGATGGGGCCCTCCCCCCCCCGCCGTGCCCGCTGCGGCCCGGCAGAGGTGGAGGTGTTCCGCACCCGGAATGGTTGTATCGTCCGTGTCCACGCCGCCGGGCAGACCTTTGTGACCCTGAGCGGCAGTGTTCCGCTTGCACAGCCTGTGAAAGCGGATTATCTGCTGGCATCGCCCGCCCGGCCAGATTGTGTGGAATATGATACTATTTTGAGTTTGAGCAATCGCTACCGGTGGATGCCAATGGCTCCCCCTTCGGGGGAGCTGGTGAGCGAAGCGAGACTGAGAGGGTGAGGACGTTTACCGTTGAAAAATCATCCGCTCCCCCAATGCCGGCAGCGCAAACTTTGCCGCCGGGTCAAGCTGGCGGAGTGCCGCCACGAACCGCAGGGGGTCAACGGTGTTGTTCTGAACCATATCGTAATGGGTGGGGATGGTGCAGTCGGCACCCAGCCGGACGGCCAGCTGTGCGGCTTCCTCTGCTTCGAGGTTGCCGATGCAGTTCCGCCGGGTGCGGAAGAAGTCCTGCCCGTTGATCGGGGCCAATAGAAGATCCGGTTTGGGCAGGGCGGTCAGCGTCTCGAACAGGTGCTCGGTGAGGTAGGTGTCGCCCAGATGCACGACCGTGAACCCACCGAAATCCAGCTGATATCCCAGCGCCATGCGGGGGTCAGCGGGGTCGAGCACGTGCTCGGGATGGGCAGCGGAAAAGGCATGCACCGTCACGCCGGGCAGGCTGAGCACACTGCCCTCCTGCACAAAGGCAACGCGGTTTTCTTCCAGCCCGAACTCTGCCGCCTGAGCCCGGCACCCGGCGGGCAGGATGAATCTTGCGTTACAGCCGGACTGGAGGCCCAGCAGGGTGTCCTTAGCCATGTGGTCGGCGTGGCCGTGGGTGCAGAGGACAAAATCCGCCCGCAGCTGTTCCGGCGCAAAGGGGGCCGGGTAATGGCGGCGGGAACCGTTGGGGCCGGTCAGGTCGCTGAGAACGGCATCGATCAGCAGCACGGTCTGTCCCTGCTTGAACGCAAAGCCGCACTGCCCCAGATACCACACCGCCAGCTGTTCCGGCGGCAGGGCCGTGGACGCAAGCTCTTCCAGCAGGGCATCGCCTTTTTTGTACCAGTGTTCCATAAATTGCTCCTTTCCTCGTTACGGCATTTCGCCGGTCAGATAGGGGTCATCGTCGGGCGGGGGCGGAGCGGTCTGTTCCGCCCGCACCTCAGCCAGGGTATCGTCGTAGCCCCGCAGGGCCGCAAAGGGCGAAAAAATCTTCGCCCGGTTTTCCAGCGGCATCCGGGGGTGTTTCCTCCGGCTCTCGGGGGTATCCGGGCGCTCCTGTGTCAGGATATCCGCGTATTTCCGGGCAACGGCCTGTCCGGCAGGTGTGTGTTTGTAATCCTGCATGAGCCCTCCTTACGCTTTGTGGCCGCCGATCTGCCCATTGCGCTGGCGCATTGTCGCACCCTCCTCGTAGCTGCTG
Organism: uncultured Faecalibacterium sp.; assembly: GCA_937915335.1. Taxonomy (GTDB): domain Bacteria; phylum Bacillota; class Clostridia; order Oscillospirales; family Ruminococcaceae; genus Faecalibacterium. Next base: position 9,529 of record CALDLZ010000307.1, on the reverse strand, counting down.
GCTTTGAGCACCACATTTTTGCCAAAGCGCTGCTTCAGATCGAGCATGGTCTGCTGCAGGCGCTTTTCCTTTTCCTGCTTGGCCGTATCGGTGAAGAAATCCACCTGATAGATGCCCTCGTCCGGCAGAACACGGTTGGCGTTCAACGTAATGCGCCGGACACTCAGGGACGGGTCGGTGATGCGCTCAAACAGCTGGACGCAGGCCGGGATGATCTTACTGCCCAGATTGGTGGGTGCCTCCAGCCGGGCGGTACCGTGGGCGGCCCTGGGCAGGGTGCGGCCGTAGCGGTCTGTCTGGGTGGTGCCACGGTAGCCGCCGCTGTCCACATTTTCCCGGTCATAGCCGATCTCCAACGTGATACTGTCCGTTACCAGCTGCTTTTCGGTGAGCCGGAACATCAGCAGCTCGGCCATCTCCCGCACCACCAGCTTGGCCTTGTCGTTGGGGTAAGGGCAGGCCAGCACCTGCCCCTCGGTGATGCTGTTGGTGCTGGGTTTGTAGTGCTTGATCTGCGCCATGCCGCAGGGCTCATACCCCCAGGCGTGGTCGATCAGGATTTCCGCGTCCACCCCAAAAGTATCATAGAGCCAGTCCTCATTGGTCAGCGAGTACCGGGCAAGCTCGCCCATGGTGTGGATGCCGTGGGCTTCCAGCTTTTTGGCCGTGCCCGGGCCGGTCATCCAGAAATCGGTGAGGGGGCGGTGGTCCCAGAGCAGATACCGGAAGCCCTCCTCATCCAGCTCGGCAATGCGCACGCCGTCCCGGTCAGGCGGGATATGCTTTGCTACAATATCCATGGCCAGTTTGGCGAGGTAGAGGTTTGTCCCGATGCCTGCCGTGGCCGTAATGCCGGTGGCCGCCAATACTTCCTTGATCATCTTCATGGCCAGCTCGTGGGCGGTCAGCTTGTAAAAGGGCAGGTAGGCCGTCACATCGATGAACACCTCGTCGATGGAATAGGGGTGGATATCCTCGGGGGCCACATACTTGAGGTAAATCTTGTAGATCTGGCTGGACACTTCCAGATACCGTGCCATTCTGGGCGGGGCTGTGATATAGGTCAGCTCCAGCGCCGGGTTTTGCTCCAGCTCTTTTGCATCGCTGGAAGCTCCGGCGAAGTGGTATCGCCCGTCCTCGCCCCGCTGGGCCTTGTGCCAGTGGATGGCGTTCTGTAACCGCTGGGCATTGACCTGTCCTACCCGCTGGACGACCTCAAACAGCCGGGCCCGGCCCGGGATGCGGCAGGCCTTGAGGGAAGGGGAGACCGCCAGACAGATGGTCTTTTCGGTGCGGGATGCATCCGCCACCACCAGATGGGTGGTCAGCGGGTCGAGGCGCCGATCCACGCACTCCACCGAGGCGTAGAAGGATTTCAGATCAATGGAAAGATAAGTACGCCCGCCGGACATCCCGTCCACCTCCACAATACACAAAATAACAACCTTTGATTTTATTATAGCGGATTTGTAACAGCTTTTCAAGGGCGGGACAGGCTTTGGGAGAAAAAGTTGGATTTTTGTCAACGCCTGTTATATAATAGGTAACATCAAAGTAAAATCCGGAAAGGAAACAGGAATTATGGGCATCGTAGTCATTGGCGCAGTGTTTGTGGATATCAAGGGGTATCCGCTTTCTACCTATATCCCCGGCGGGCGCAATGCGGGCAGAATGGAGCAGGTTCACGGCGGCGTGAGCCGCAACGTGGCGGAGGATATCGCCAACGTGGAGCTGCGCCCCACCTTCGTGAGCCTGGTGGATGATACCGGTATGGGCCAGGATGTCATTGACAAGCTGGAAAACCACAAGGTCAACACCAAATACATCCGCCGCGTGCCGGACGGTATGGGCACCTGGCTGGCCATCTTTGATAACAACGGCGATGTGAACGCCGCCATCTCCAAACGGCCGGATACCACCCCCCTGACCAGCCTGCTGGCCGAACAGGGTGATGAGATCTTTGCCGACTGCGACAGCATTGCGCTGGAGCTCGACCTCGAGAAGGAGACCGTCAAGCAGACCCTGAAATATGCCAAAAAATACGGCAAAAAGGTGTTCGCGGCAGTCTCCAACATGAGCATTGCGATGGAGCGCCGGGATTTCCTGCAGCAGATCGATTGCTTTGTCTGCAACCAGCAGGAGGCCGGGCTGCTCTTCTCGGATGATTACGACCACCTCGAGCCCGAGGAAATGTGCAAGGTACTGGCGGGCAATGTCCACAGCGCCAACATCCCCTGCATGGTCGTGACCATGGGCGGCAAGGGTGCGGTCTACGCCCGCGCTGACGGCGAGTGCGGCATTGTGCCCGCCAAAAAGGTGGATGTCATCGATACCACTGGCGCAGGCGATGCCTTCTTTGCCGGCACCGTTATCGGCCTGACCTACGGCAAGACCCTGGCCGAATCCTGCGAGATCGGCAGCCGCCTGGCCGCTTCCGTCATCTGCATCACTGAAAATGTCTGCCCCCGCTTCCGCCCCCTGGAGTTCGGGCTGGATATCCCGGTGGTGGATTAAAAACAATTGCAAAAGGGACGGCGTGGTTTTCACGCCGTCCCTTTTGTCGTATCAGAAGCTGTATTATTTCAGGCTGTAACGGAAGGTATACACTTCCTCACCGTAGTGCTCATTGCCAACCCAGAGCAGGCTCTTATCGGTCAGGTTGTAAACAGCGCTGTGGATGGTGAAGCTGTTGCCGTCATCGTTGTTCCAGGTGCGGCGGCCCACCTCGGCCAGCAGCTCCATAGCGGCATCCTCGTCGGCCAGCACGCCGTTGGCGGCACGCAGGCGGTCGGCCAGATGCTCGTACCGATCCAGACCCTTCATTTCGTCGGTGCTGGTATAGTAATCCGGGGTCTTGATGAAGTTGGTCACGATCTGCCAGTCAGCGGAATCCGAAAGGCTGTCGGTGTCGTTCCAGATGACGTTCAGGTGGCGCTGGGAGCCATCGTTGTCATGGGCGGAATCCTCGCCTACCCATTCCAGCACGGCACTGCGACCGGTGGAATCGGCGATCATGTAGTGGAACACGCAGTTGGTGGAATCGTGCAGGTCATACTGCTGGATGAGCTCTACCGCGTCCTCCACGGAGTCGGCATAATCCAGCACCAGACGCAGCAGGGTGGTGCTGGTCAGGTCGGGCTTTTCGGTATCAATGTCAGTGGCGGTGCCCTTGCCATCGCCCTGATAGGACATGAAGATGCCGCAGGCCACACCGGCATCATTGATGCCGTCCAGCGGGGCATAGGGGGCGGCCAGCGTCAAAATTTTGTTGGCCAGGCCCTCCACATCCTTGTCCTGATCCAGCCCCAGAAAGTGCAGATCCACAGTGGAATAGGAAGCGTGGCGGCCTTTGCCGGGGTTGGTGTAGACGATGGCGGTGTTGGTGGGGGAGAAGTCGTAGTTGCGGTCAAACACCCGGTCACCGTCGGCAGTGTCGGCGGTAAAAGCCGAGCAGGAGATATCCGTGGTCTTGATGTGCATGGGGATCATGCCCTTGGTGATGCTCTGGGTAATAAAGGAGATCAGGTCGCTGTCATTGGAAGCGCCGCCCTGTGCCAGAAAGTCATCGAAATAGTAGTCGCCCGAAACGGTCAGCTCGTAGACGGCACCATCGTGGTGGGCATCATCACGGTCAGACAGCTTGCGGAAGGAAGAAAGGGTGGACAGCTCATTGTGCCACAGGGCAAAGATACCGCCGCCCAGCAGAAGCACCAGTGCCAGAACCACGCCGAGAATGGCTTTCAGGCACTTGCGGACGCGAACGTTTTTCATAATACCTCCAATGTTTTAATGAAATGCGATATCGCAGAGTATAGCACGACTTTCGTTGAGAAACAAGACGAAAACATAAACTTTGTTGGATATCTACTTAAAAACTTTGAAGTATTGGAAGATATTATGCAAAAAAGCCCCCTCTCTGCTTCGTGTAGTGAAACCGGAGAGGGGGCAGGAAAACTCAGTTCATCTTTTTCTCTTTCTGATTCAAGTACAGGAAGAAGCAGATGTTCAGCACAACACCCACCGCGGTGGAAGTGGGGGCGGCCAGACCGATCATGGTCAGGCTGGCGTTGGGCTGGATACTCATAATGTAGGCCATGGGCAGGCGGACCAGCAGGGGCTGAATAAGACCCTGTGCCATAACCCAGATCGTTTTATCATTGCCATTGAAGTAGCCAACCATACTGAACAGGATCGCCGTGAGGATGGTCTCGGGGGCAAAACCCTTGAGGTAGGCAAAGCCGTGGGCGATCACGGCGGCATCCGTAGAGAAGGCACTGCAGAGCAGGTCGCCCTTGAGCATGACCAGAGAAAAGACGAGGATACCGAATACCAGACCAATGCCGATGCCGGTGAACATGGTCTGCTTGGCGCGTTTCTTTTTGCCTGCACCGATATTCTGAGAGACAAAAGAAGCGGTAGACTGCATCAGGGCGCTGGGGATCAGCATTGCGAAGTTGACGATTTTGCAGGCAACGCCGTAGCCGGAGGAAGCTTCCAGACCCAGACGGTTGACAAAAGCACAGAGGGCCAGGAAGGAGAGCTGGGTCAGAAACTCCTGCAGGGCCAGCGGCAAGCCGATGCCCAGGAACTTTTTGCACTGGGGATTCAGCTTGAAATCAGACTTTTTGATGGTGAAGGGCAGATCCTTTTTCAGCAGCATGACCACGGCGCAGACCACGCTGACAGCCTGTGCGGCCACAGTGGCAATGGCGGCACCGGCGGCATCCAGATGAAGCCCGGCCACCAGGACCAGGTCGCCGATGATGTTGACCACGCAGGCCACCAGCACGAAGATCAGGGGAGACTTGCTGTCGCCCAGGCCGCGGAAGAGGGCGGAGAGCATATTATAGGCCACGATGAAGAAGATGCCCGCACCGCAGATACGCACATAGCTGGTGGTCAGGTCCAGAGCCTCGGCGGGAGCCTGCATCAGGCTGGAGATGGATCGTGCCAGGAACACCAGTACCACAAACAGCACAGCGGCCAGAATGGTAAACACCACCGCCGCGCCGCCGATGACGGGGCTGATGAACTCGTGCTTTTTCTCGCCCAGATACCGCGCGATCAGCACCGTAACGCCCATTGCCAGCTGGGTGACCACGAAGGTGACGAGGTTGAGCACCTGGCTGCCGGTGGAAACGGCGGACAGGCCCGAGGTGGAGCCGAAGCGGCCCACCACCAGCAGGTCCACAGCGCCGTAGGCGGCCTGCAGGACGAGCGCGCCCAGAATGGGCAGCATGAACAGGGCCAGCTTTTTCAGGATGCTGCCCTGCGTGAAATCGGCTTTATCATTTTTCATAGGGTTCCTTCCTTTCATGCATAATTTGATAGAATGTTTCGATGGTGCGGATCATGGTCTCCGCGTCCTCTTCCGGGATGGCCTCCAGCGCAGGCAGAAGGGAAGCAAAATACTCCGTGTCGTACTTGCGGGAAAGGGCTTTTCCGGCTTCGGTGACGCTCAGGTAGGTCACCCGGCCGTCCTCGGCAGAGGTCTGTTTTTTCAAAAAGCCCCGGGCCTCCATGTCCTTCACCGTCCGGGTCACGCCGGGGCGGGGCAGATTCAGATGGTCGCTCAGGTCGGAGACCTTTACCTGCATCCCCTGCTGTTCCAAGGTCTGGACAGCGTCCAGATACTGGATAAAAGAAGGCAGAACACCGTCCGGCAGGGCGGGCAGAGCGTCCCGCACCCGCTTGGCCAGGTAGCAGGCATCCATCATCCGCTTGATGAGTGCAACGTTCATTGGTTTCTCCAAAATAGTTATCATAGATAATTACCATGGATAATTATATACAGGCAACGGGATTTGTCAAGCACTTTTTGGCAAAGAAAAAGTGCACCGCCCGCAAGCGCGGACGATGCACCCTTTGGAAAGGAGAATGGATGGTACTATGGTTTAGCCTGCCAGGTTCTCAGTGCAGAACAGCTCGATGCCGTCCTTGTCGGTGCCGCTCTCCGGTCGTAATGTCCCGTGAAATGCGTTTATCATAGGTGCTCCGATAAAAAGTTACAGATTGATGAACTCAGAACGTCTCCACTTTTTCCTGGGCGCGGTACTGCAAAGCTTCCAGCAGGGAGTCCTCATCCAACAGCTGCTTGCCAGCCAGGTCGGCCACGGTGCGGGCCACACGGAGGATGCGGTCATGGGCACGAGCGGAAAGGCCCAGGGTATCGTAGGAGGCCCGGAGAAGCCGTTCGGCGGCGGGGGTCATGCGGCAGACCCGCCGCACCTGCCCGGCGGTGAGCTGGGCGTTGCAGCGCACGCCCTCGTAGCCTGGAGCGGTGTAGCGCCTGGCCTGCACAGCCCGGGCGGCAAGCACCTGTTTGCGCAGTTCGGCGCTGCTCTCGGCCGGGGCGGAGGCGTGGAGCTCGTCAAAGGCAACAGGGTCCATCTCCACACAGAGGTCGATGCGGTCCAGCAGCGGCCCGGACACCCGGCTGCGGTACTGCCGCACCGCGCTGGGCGAGCAGGTGCAGGGACGGGTGGGGTGACCGTAGTAGCCGCATTTGCAGGGGTTCATGGCGGCCACCAGCTGGAACCGGCTGGGGTAGGTGGCGCTGCCCGCCGCCCGGCTCACGGTGATCTTTCCATCCTCCAGCGGCTGGCGCAATACCTCCAGACTGTCCCGGGAAAACTCTGGCAGTTCGTCCAAAAACAGCACGCCACAGTCGGCCAGACTGCACTCGCCGGGCCGGAAGGTGTTGCCGCCGCCCGCCAGCGCCGCCGCACTGGCAGAGTGGTGGGGACTGCGGAAGGGCCGGGCAGAGATCAGGCCCCGCCCCTTGGGCAGCTGGCCCGCAATGGAATAAATTTTGGTGGTCTCCACGGCTTCCTCCCGGGTCAGGGGCGGCAGGATGCCGGGCAGGCGCTTGGCCAGCATGGATTTTCCGGTGCCGGGCGCGCCGATGAGCAAAACATTGTGCCCGCCTGCCGCCGCCAGCACCATGGCCCGACGGGCCAACGGCTGGCCCATCACATCCGCGAAATCCGGGGCGGCGTTCCATCCGGCGGCGGGGTCAAAGGGGATGGGCGCGGCAGGGGAGAGGGGGGCAATGCCCCGCAGGGCATCCACGACCTCCCGGGCCGTGCGGGCCGGGTAGACGGTCATGGCATCGCCGCCCGCCTCGGCGGCTTCGGCGGCATTCTCGGCGGGCACATACAGGCTGCGGATACCGTCCGCTGCCGCCGCCAGTGCCATAGGCAGCACGCCCGACACCGGGCGCAGGCTGCCGTCCAGCGCCAGCTCGCCCAGAAAAGCCGCGTCGGCAGGCGGTTCCTCCATCTGACCCGAGGAGGCCAGCACCGCCAGCAGCAGGGGCAGGTCATACACCGGGCCGCTCTTGCGGATGTCCGCCGGGGCCAGATTGACCGTGATGTGCCGGTCGGGCCACTTGTAGCCCAGATTCTTCACGGCGGAGCGGACACGGTCGCCGCTTTCCCGCACGGCGGAATCCGGCAGACCAACCAGCGAAAAGGCTGGCAGGCCGCCGGAGACATCGGCTTCCACGGCCACGGCAAAACCATTCAGGCCATTCAGACCATAGCTTTTCAGGACGGAATACATGGGGCCTCCTCACGCCGCGTCTGCGGCCCGACGGGGAAATGACCGGGAAAAGTGCCCGGTCTCGACAAAATATTCTATAATACCAATTATAGTGGTGGGCAGGGGGCTTGTCAATGCGCGTGTGCCGCCTTGGCGGCCCGGGAGGCCCCAAATGACCGGAATGGCGGAAAAGGGCGGAATCTTTGTGGCATTTGTATGATTTACGGGGTAAAAATTCTTACATAATATGGAATTGACACAGGACTAACAAAAGGGTTATAGTATAAATAGGTTTGGAAAAACTATCCCTGTGCGAAATACGATTAAAGGTAAGGTGTGCAATATGTATCTGGATGAGTATAAGCGCTGGCTGGCTGCGGACCTGGAGGACGCGGACCTGAAACCGGAACTGCGCAAGATCGAGGGGAATGACGAGGAGATCAAGGACCGCTTTGCCGTGGCCCTGAAGTTTGGTACCGCCGGCCTGCGTGGTGTGCTGGGTGCCGGTACCAATCGTATGAATATTTATGTCGTCCGTCAGGCCACGCAGGGTCTGGCAAACTGGGTCAAGACCCAGGGCGGCAATCAGACCGTCGCCATCAGCTACGACAGCCGCCTGAAGAGCGATGTGTTCGCCAAGAACGCCGCCGGTGTTCTGGCCGCCAATGGCATCAAGGTGCGCATCTATGATGCCCTGATGCCCGTGCCTGCCCTGAGTTTTGCCACCCGTTACTACGAGTGCAACGCCGGTATCATGGTCACCGCTTCCCACAACCCCGCCAAGTACAATGGCTACAAGGCTTATGGCCCGGACGGCTGTCAGATGACCGATGACGCTGCCGCCATCGTCTACGCCGAGATCCAGAAGACTGATGTTCTGACCGGCGCAAAGTACATGCCGTTCGCCGAGGGCGTGGAGAAGGGGCTCATCCGCTTTGTGGGGGATGACTGCAAGAAGGCTCTGTACGCTGCCATCGAAGCCCGTCAGGTGCGCCCGGGCCTGTGCAAGACTGCCGGTCTGAAGCTGGTGTACAGCCCCCTGAACGGCTCCGGTCTGGTGCCCGTCACCCATGTTCTGAACGATATTGGCATCACCGATATCACCATCGTGCCTGAGCAGGAGTACCCCAACGGCTACTTTACCACCTGCTCCTACCCCAACCCCGAAATCTTCGATGCCCTGAAGCTGGGCCTCGATCTGGCCACCGAGACCGGTGCGGATCTGATGCTGGCCACCGACCCCGACGCTGACCGCGTGGGCATCGCCATGAAGTGCCCGGATGGCAGCTACGAGCTGGTCTCCGGCAACGAAATGGGCGTTCTGCTGCTGGATTACATCTGTGCCGGCCGCATTGAGAAGGGCACTATGCCCAAGAACCCCGTGGCTGTCAAGTCCATCGTCTCCACCCCGCTGGCGGATGCCGTGGCAAAGCACTACGGCGTGGAAATGCGCAACGTCCTGACCGGCTTCAAGTGGATCGGCGACCAGATCGCCAACCTGGAGGCTGCCGGTGAGGTCGATCGCTTCATCTTTGGTTTTGAGGAGAGCTATGGCTATCTGGCAGGCCCCTATGTCCGCGATAAGGATGCCATCATCGGCTCCATGCTGATCTGCGAGATGGCCGCTTACTACCGCAGCATCGGTTCCTCCATCAAGCAGCGTCTGGAAGAGATCTATGCCCAGTATGGCCGCTACCTGAACAAGGTGGACAGCTTTGAGTTCCCCGGCCTGACCGGCATGGAGAAGATGGCTTCCATCATGCAGAAGCTGCGCGACGAGCCTCTGACCGAGATCGGCGGCCACAAGGTCGTAAAGATCACCGACTACAAGAAGCCCGAGGAGACCGGCCTGCCTGCCGCGAATGTTCTGATCTACACGCTGGAGAACGGTGCGACCGTCGTGGTGCGTCCCTCCGGCACCGAGCCCAAGATCAAGGTCTACATCCTGACCCAGGGCAGAGACGCCGCGGAGCGGGACGCCAACATC
>CALDLZ010000306.1 GCA_937915335.1 uncultured Faecalibacterium sp. | reverse complement strand
GTCCGGCACCTTATAATTGCCGAACGGTACGTTGCCCACAACACAGTCAAAGAAGCTGTCCGGGAACTGCATCGTTTCAAAGCCCTGCACCGCAATTTTGTTTTTCTGGTACAACTGCTGAGCAATGCGGCCCGAAATGCTGTCCAGCTCCACACCGTACATCCGAATCTTCTCCATGCTGTCCGGCACCAGACCCATGAAATTGCCGACACCGCAGGACGGTTCCAGCACATTGCCTTTGGACAATCCCATATTGCCCAGGGCTTCGTACATCGCCTTGATAACCGTAGGAGAAGTGTAAAATGCATTCAGGGTACTGGCACGAGCTTCCTTATACTCATCTGCCGTGAGCAAGGACTGCAGTTCGGCATACTCTTTCGACCACTCCGCATTGTTTTCATCGAACGCCTGCGGAATGCCGCCCCAGCCCACATACCGGGAAAGGATTTCCTGTTCCTCTGCGGTAGCCTGCCGCTGCTCTGCATCCAGTATTTGCAACACCCGAATGGCCTCCACGTTGGCCTTATACTTTGTTTTCGGCCCTCCTGCGCCGAGATCATCGTCCGTAATACGGAAGTTCATAGGCTCCTGTTTGGGCTGTGCAGGCTGTTCTGTTTCTGCTCCACTGTCCAGCGGAAGATTGTGCTGCCGTCGTGCATGGTTGACCTCTGCCGGGGTCATAGGCTGCTGGGTCAGCGGTTCAAGGGCTTCCTCTGCTGCTGCACGGCTGATGGCATCCGTTCGGTTCTGCACATCTGCGATCAGCTGCATCTGTTCTGGCGGAAAGTCGGGATTCAGCAGTTCTTCCAGTTCGCCGCCCGATTCTGCCACCGAATAAATCACATCCATCTGCTCCGGGGAAAAATCTTCGTAGGCCACACCTGCATTGTGCAAAGCCGTAAAGACTGTGATTTCCACCGCTTCTTCCATCGGCACATCTGCCTGTTCGTACAGATGCCGAATGTACTCCAGCGGTTCCGTTCGGAAAATCGGGTACCGGGCTTCTTTCGCAAGGGTCATATCCTGCAAACTGACCGTTCCATTTCCAAAGTCCACCGAATCTACACGGAACTCTCTATCGTCCAGTTCGATGATGGTATTAACAGGCAGATATTCCTCTCTGCGGAAGTATTTCGTTTGGGCATGGGTTCCATCTTCCTGCTGGCCGGACAGATAGACGTTCTCCCCTTGCTTCCAGAGCTTCATTGCCTGTGAAACCCACTGTTCACGCGGAAAACCAGATACCTCAACCTTGCCGAGTGCGGTTTCCTTTTCCAACAGCTTGCTGCCAAGAAGTTCTGAAACGCGCTTTGCATCTTCGCCGTAAAACTCAAAGTTTCCGTACTGCTCATAGCCGACCAGAGCATCCGGGTAACGCTCTTTCAGCGCGTTATACTCGTTGGCGGCATCCAGCGGCAGGGGCTGCAGCGTCTGCTCCGAAGGCTTTTCTTCTGCAAAAGGCGCATCTTTTCGGAGTTTCTCAACCGCTGCGGCGGTTGACTGCTC
>CALDLZ010000305.1 GCA_937915335.1 uncultured Faecalibacterium sp. | reverse complement strand
GGTCTGGCTACCCTGTGCATCGGCGGCGGCATGGGCTGCGCTACCATCGTTGAGATGGACTAAGCTTTTCCTTTTGAACGTTGATTGAAGAACAGCCCGGGCACCGGGGGAGACCGGAGACTCTTCCGGGGCCCGGGGGCTGTTTTGAAATACTGAGAACATGATTGGAGGTTTTCACAATGGCATTTGTAAAAACCGAGGTGCAGGGTGCAGTCGAGATCATCACCATCGATCGTCCCAAGGCACTGAACGCTTTGAACCCCGAGGTTCTGGCTGACCTGAAGGCTGCATTCGAGGCAGTCGATCAGGAGACCATCCGCTGCATCGTCCTGACTGGCGAAGGCGATAAGAGCTTCGTTGCAGGCGCTGATATCGGTTCCATGAGCACCATGACCAAGGCAGAGGGCGAGGCCTTCGGCAAGCTGGGCAATGATGTGTTCCTGATGATCGAGCATTTTCCCATCCCCGTCATTGCAGCCGTCAACGGCTTTGCACTGGGCGGCGGCAACGAGCTGGCTATGAGCTGCGATATCCGCATCTGCTCTGATAACGCCGTGTTCGGTCAGCCTGAAGTCGGTCTGGGCATTACCCCGGGCTTCGGCGGCACCCAGCGTCTGGCTCGTCTGGTCGGTATGGGCATGGCAAAGCAGCTGGTCTACTCTGCGCTGAACATCAAGGCCGACGAGGCTTACCGCATTGGTCTGGTCAATGCGGTTTATCCTCAGGCTGAATTGATGGAGAACGTGCTGAAGCTGGCCAACAAGATCGCCAAGAACGCTCCCATTGCCGTGCGCAATTGCAAGAAAGCGATCAACAACGGTATCAGCCTGCCCATTGAGAAGGCTGTGGAAGTCGAGGAGAAGCTGTTTGGCGATTGCTTCGAGACCCACGATCAGAAGGAAGGCATGGCCTGCTTCCTGTCCCGTGAGAAACCGAAGCCCAAGGCAGTGTTCACCAACAACTAAGTAAACCTCTCGTCAGTTTTCCCTGAGAGGGAAGCCAAGAAGAAAGCATTTATAACAAAGGAGAGATACCTTATGAAGATCGGTGTTATCGGCGCTGGCACTATGGGCCAGGGCATCGCAAAGGCATTTGCACAGGTTGAGGGCAACACTGTTGCTCTGTGCGACATCAAGCAGGAGTGGGCCGAGAATGGTCTGGCAAAGATCAAGAAGGGCTACGACAAGCTGGTTGCTAAGGGCAAGATGACCCAGGAGAAGGCTGACGCTATCGTTGCCGCCATCACCCCGGGCCTGAAGGAAGATCTGTGCGCTGACTGCGACCTGATCGTTGAGGCAGCCTTTGAGGATATGAAGGTCAAGCAGACCACCTTCGGCGAGCTGGATGCTATCTGCAAGCCCGAGTGTATCTTTGCTTCCAACACCTCTTCTCTGTCCATCACCGAGATCGGCAAGAATGTCAAGCGCCCCGTGGTTGGTATGCACTTCTTCAACCCCGCTGACCGCATGAAGCTGATCGAGGTCATCGCTGGCTGCAACACCCCCAACGAGACCGTTGAGAAGATCAAGGAGATCTCTGTTGCCATTGGCAAGCAGCCGGTTCAGGTCAACGAGGCTGCCGGCTTTGTCGTCAACCGTATCCTGATCCCCATGATCAATGAGGCTGCCTTCATCAAGATGGAGGGCGTTTCTGATATCGCTGGCATTGACACCGCTATGAAGCTGGGTGCTAACCACCCCATGGGCCCCCTGGAGCTGGGCGACTTTGTTGGCTTGGATATCTGCCTGGCTATCATGGATGTTCTGTACAAGGAGACTGGTGACAGCAAGTATCGTGCATGCCCGCTGATCCGTAAGATGGTTCGTGGCGGCAACCTGGGCTGCAAGACCGGCAAGGGCTTCTACGTTTACAACGCAGACCGCACCAAGACCCCTGTTGACCAGCTGTAATTTCTGATAAACGTTTCTCCCGGCCGTGGGGAAAGCGGTCGGGAGGAATTTGTTTGCAACCAGGCAGGGGGTCAAGCCCCGCACTGGGAGATAAAAAATACTCGTTAGGAGGATATAGCGATGGATTTTACTCTGTCCAAGCAGCAGCAGATGGTGCAGAAGATGTACCGCGAGTTTGCTGAAAACGAAGTCAAGCCCCTGGCTAAGAAAGTTGATGCAGAAGAGTACTTCCCCAAAGAGACCGTCGAGAAGATGGGCAAGCTGGGCATGATGGGCATTTACTTCCCCACCTCTGTCGGCGGTGCAGGCGGCGATGTGCTGTCCTACGTCATGGCAGTTGAGGAACTGAGCAAGGTCTGTGGCACCACCGGTGTCATCGTCTCCGCTCACACCAGCCTGTGCGCTGCTCCTATTTATGAGAATGGTACCCCCGAGCAGAAAGCAAAGTACCTGCCCAAGCTGTGCAGCGGCGAGTGGCTGGGTGCTTTCGGCCTGACCGAGCCGGGTGCTGGTACTGACGCGCAGGGTCAGCAGACCATTGCCAAGGAAGAGGATGACTGCTGGGTTCTGAATGGTTCCAAGATCTTCATCACCAACGCTGGTTACGCTGATGTCTTTATCGTCATTGCTGTCACCGATCACGTTCTGGACAAGAAGGGCCGTCCCACCAAGCTGTGCTCCGCCTTCATCGTTGAGCGTACCGATCCGGGCTTCTCCGTCGGTAAGGCTGAGGACAAGATGGGCATCCGCGGTTCTTCTACCTGCGAGCTGATCATGGAAGACTGCCGCATCCCGAAGGATCGTCTGCTGGGCGTGCGCGGCAAGGGCTTCCAGCTGGCTATGGCTACCCTGGATGGCGGCCGTATCGGTATCGCTTCTCAGGCTCTGGGTATTGCCGAGGGCGCTCTGGAAGAGACTGTTGCTTACGTCAAGGAGCGCAAGCAGTTTGGCCGCACCATTTCCGCCTTCCAGAATACCCAGTTCGAGCTGGCTGAGATGAAGGCCCGCATCGAGGCTGCCAAGTATCTGGTTTATGCTGCCGCTCTGAAGAAGCAGGAGGCTATGGACGGCAAGAAGGTTCGTTACAGCGTTGAGGCTGCTCAGGCAAAACTGATCGCAGCTCGCACCGCCAGCGATGTGACCCGTCGCTGCCTGCAGCTGTTCGGCGGCTATGGCTACACCCGTGACTATCCCATCGAGCGCATGATGCGTGATGCCAAGATCACTGAGATCTACGAGGGCACCAGCGAAGTGCAGATGATGGTCATTTCCGGCGCTCTGCTGAAGTAAGGGAGGTAAGATTTACAATGAAAGCAATTGTTTGTGTAAAGCAGGTTCCTGATACCTCCGGCAAGGTCGCCGTCAAGGCAGACGGTACTCTGGATCGTGCCTCTATGGCAACCATCACCAACCCTGATGACCTGAACGCTCTGGAGGCTGCTCTGAAGCTCAAGGACGCTACCGGCTGCGAAGTCGTTGTCGTTACCATGGGTCCTCCTCCGGCCGAGGGAATGCTGCGTGAGCTGCTGGCCCGCGGTGCCGATAAGGCTGTTCTGGTCTCCGGCCGTGAGTTCGGCGGTTCCGATACCTTCGCAACCAGCCAGATCCTGGCTGCTGCTGTCAATAAGATCGGCGTTGGTCCCGAGGACGTTGTGTTCTGCGGCCGTCAGGCAATCGATGGCGATACCGCACAGGTTGGCCCCCAGATCGCAGAAAAGCTGCATCTGCCCCAGGTCACTTATGTTGCTGACATCCAGAAGGATGGCAACACTCTGACTGTCAAGCGTATGCTGGAGGACGGTTACATGATGGTCAAGGTGCAGACTCCCTGCCTGCTGACCTGCATCAAGGAGCTGAACCAGCCCCGTTACATGAGCGTCAATGGCATCTTCACCTGCTACGACAAGCCCATGGAAGTGTT
>CALDLZ010000304.1 GCA_937915335.1 uncultured Faecalibacterium sp. | reverse complement strand
TCTACTGCCGTCTGATTGCTGCCATATTTTCCGGCACTGCCCGAAAGTGCCAGCAAGCCGCCAGTACTCGGGTTGTTTCCGTTGTATGCGCTCTTTCCCGTGCTTTTCGTGCTCGTCTGGCCACTGTCAACCGGATAACCGGCCTCCGCAAGGATATTGTCGTACCAACTGGTATCCCCGCCCTTGGCAGCAACCTCGTTTCGGTCTTTCATCAGGTTGCGCAGTTCGCTGTTTGTCCACCCGCTGCCGCTCTTGCCGGAGCTGCCCGAGCTGCCGGAACTCCGGCCGCTGCTCCCCGATGTTCCCGACAAAGATTTCGTGAACATCTGCCGTCTTGCCCAGTCGTCAAATGCCAGATTTGCAGCATCCGTATAGCTGCCCAGGGAACTGGGGTCAACACCAAATAAGCTGGCATAATTCCCGGCTGCATCCACATAGCCGCTGCCCAGAAGCTGTGTGCCATTCAGGTAAGCGTTTGCCTTTTCTGCACGGGTCACGGGGCCATCCACAGAATAATTATCGAAGATACTGGAATCGTACCCATCCTCCTGGGCGATTTGTCTTGCCATATCCGGGTTCACTGCAAAGAGATTGTTCAGCATTTGCGCATCCTGCAATTTCTGCTGCTGTTTCTGCATTTCCAGGAGTTCCTGCTGGTAGGTATACCCCATGTACCCGTCGTAGGCCGTCTTGGCGATATTCCCTACGTTTTTGATTTGGTTCCATAAGTTGTTCCAGTAATTGTCGTTCTCGTTCCGGGCCTGCTGGCTCTGGTTGGCAAGAAAGGCCTGCTGGTTCTCGTAATTGGCAAAGTTCGCCCCGTAAGCGCTCCGGTCAAGGGCCTCGGTGTTGGCCATGCCGGAAAGCGCCGTCAAAAGGCTGTTCTGCTGGTTCTGGTATTGGCTCAGCGCCTGGCTCCGCAGGCCGGGCACGGCGTTGTCAATGCCGCTCAAAGCCTGCTGGTGTCCCAGTCGAACCCGCTGCCGATCTGCCCGGTCAAGCTGTCCATTGCGTCCTTGTTCTGGCTCACATAGTCCGCCGGGCGGTTGGCGTTCCATTCCCGTTCTTCCTGCTCCGCCTGGTTCTTTCTCCGTAAGGTATCAAATAACATTTTGTTCTCCCTTCTACTTTCATTTTCCCGCAGGGCCATCACCGTTTTGCCAAGGGCCCCACTATTAGGGGGGCTGTCCTCACAACACGCCAAACGCCTTCAGCACCCACGGCAGGGCCGAGGCCGCAATGCTGCCCAGATTTCCCCAGAAGCTGGTATTGTTCGCTTCCTTCTGCTGGTTGGCACCCACGGCGTTGGCGTATTCAGCCTGGGCGTTGTTCAGCTGGCCGTAGTAGTTGTTCAGGCGGGTGTTGTAGGCATCCTGTGCCAGACTTTCCTGCTGCTGCAAAGCACTCAGCCGGTTGCTCAGGTCACTCTTTTTCGTGGTGTACTCGTTGTAGGCCTGGCTGTACAGGCTGTCCGCCGCGTCCGAGAGCCCGGCCATCGTGCTCTGATAGGCGGTCTGCCCGCTGGAAGTGCCCCAGCTGTTGCCGTAGCCGCCGCTGCGGGCCGCAGCCCTGGCCGTGGCATCCTCGCTGGCCATCTCAGCGCCCCGGGTGTACTGGTTCTTGTACTGCTGGTAGGCGGCGTCCTTGGTGTAATCGTAGGAAAAGCCGTCCTTGTTCATCTTGTCCAACTGGCTCTGCGTACCGCTGATCTGGCTGGCGTACTCACTCTGATAATCCCCGGGCCGCTGGCTCTTGATGTAATCCAGGTTGCTTCTGGCACTGCTCACCCGGTCATTGCTCTGGGCGTACTGGTAGCTGTTGCTCGAGCTGCTGGAGCTGTTGTTTCTGGTTCCCAGCACGCCGGTGCCCTCGTTCTTGCTGCTGTTTCCGGTAAGGCCGTCCCAGACATCTCCCAACATCAGGCCCACGTTGTGCCCCGGGATCAGGTACTCCCACAACTTTCCTCTTGCCATCTTCTCACTGTCTCCTTTCATTTTCGCTCACCCGGAGCCGCTCTTGGCTCCCCCTTTGGGGGAGCTGTCACGCATAGCGTGACTGAGAGGGCGAGCCCGCTTCCGGTATAAGCGTTCGCTTTACTCCACCTTCAGCCCCATGGACACCAGCTTGTCCCGCATGGTGTCGCTGAAATTCGTCTCGTCCAGGTTCTGCATCATGTACATCATCTGGTCTCTCAGCTGCATCAGGTAGTTGTTGATGCTTCGCCGGTCCTCCGGGGCCATGTTGTCACTCAGTTTCGGCATGGCGATCTCACCAAGCCTTGTAATATCCGCCATATAAATCTCCTTCCTCTAAGCAGGGCTATCGGGTTGCGGCTCCCAGCGCCCACTTCGCACAAAGTTTTGTGCTTGTGTCCTGCTGGCCGCTGCCCCAACAGTTCCTCCCTGTTTCCGCCACTGGCGGCGGTCGTTGCTGTTGCTCTCTCGGGGGAGCTGCAAGCAACTGCACCGCAGGTGCATTGCGCGCTGAGAGGGTTACCTCCTCGGTTCTCCTCCCTGCACCCGGTTGCCCTGGCTCTCGGCCATAGAGAACGCCATGCTCCGCACAGCGATCTGTCCGGTTCCTTTGATCCGCAGCCGCATGGTGTCGTGCCGGGTCGGGTAGAACGGCAGGTTCACACGGGTGTACCGGTTCAGGACTGCCGCCTGGCCCAGCGTCTCCCAGGCCCCGCCGTCATAGCTGGCCTGCAGCTCCACAACGCTGTATGTCAGGGCATCCACCCGCAGGAACACCCGGTTGATGTACTTGTCCGCCGGGGTGTTCAACCCGATGTCGCCGCTCACGGCCTCAAACTCCACCTTCTGTTCCAGGTTTGCCTTGGCCGTGTCGGTGTCCCGGTCGTTCTCCCGCTCGGGCTCGGTGGCCCACAGGTTCACGCCGTCCCACTGGTAAAGCTGCCGTCCGGTGGAGCACATGGCCCAGCCGGAGGTTCCCTGTTCCGCCGCCGTGTCCTCTTCGTGCCACAGCTGCCGCTCGGTGTCGTAGACCAGCAGCCGGTTTTCACTCCGGCCCGGCACCCGCAGATGCAGGTAATACCGGGTGTCCAGCACGCCGCCCACGGCTCCCCGCACGTTCATCAGCCAGGTGTTGTCCAGCACGCCGCTGATCTTCACGGGCAGGCTGCCGTCCCAGGCCATCACGCCGTCGGGGGAAAGGTAGTACAGCACTTCCGCCAGCACGCACATGCTTTTGCTGGCCTGCTTTGCCACGCCGCGGCACTGCACGCTCACCAGCTGATAGTCCGCCGGGCGGCTGCCGTACACCTTGTGCAGGCAGTTTTCCTTGAAGAACAGCACATAGCCCATGCAGGTGGCGGCACCGGTAAACGGGCCGTCACTGCCCACGTTCACGGCGTAGCTGTCCGAGGTGATGCCCCGGTACGAAAACCAGTTCGTCGGGTCGCCCAGCTTGCAGCTGTAAATGACGTTCTCCTCGCTGTTGCAGCCCCAGACACGGTTGGCGTTTTCGGTCACGTATTCCAGCTTGGGCACCCGCCGCTTGGCGGTAATGGTCACCCCGCTGGCCGTGGCGCTCTCGCTGTTGTTCAGGCTCTTCCAGGTCGTGCCGCCCTCCGTCACGGTAAAGCTGCCGTAGTAGCGGGCGCTCTCGGTTTTCGGGCTTCCGGTCAGCACGATGCTGTCCCCGTCCATCCGCTCAATGCTCACCTCGCCGTTCACGCCCCCGGCCAGGTATTCCTCCACCAGCCCGGGCACGTTCTCCACGGTGATGGTGTCACCCTTCTTGAAGCCTGCGGCGGCCAGACCGGGCAGGGTCATCTTCACGTTGTTCAGCAAGATCTCCGCCCACTTGCCGCTCTTGGCATCGTACTGCTCCAGCACGTTCACATAGGCCCACTTGCTGCTAGAGGAGTTCTGCTTCAAAAACAGCGCCCCGTCCGCCGGGCTGGAAGGTTCCGTGGTGCCCACGCTGCTCACGGTGTAGGTCTTGCCGCCAGCGTCGCAGGGGGCAATGGTCACGGTGCCGCTCTGGCTCCACTCAGCGCCCAGCGCTTCCAGCTTGCCGGTGGCCGTGTCAAAACTTTTTGCATCCGGCCAGATCAGGATCTTCGTGCCCATGCCGATCATAATCTTCTCGCTGTTCTCCACGGCGTTTTCCAGCACGATCTCCCCACCGGCGGCGGCAGTGGTCACATCGTCCTCGCTGTCCTCTTTGTAGCGCAAGGTCGTGCCCTCGCACAGCAGCAGCCCGTTCAGGTGGTACATCCCGTTGCAGCCTGCCATAGCCCGCATGGTGCGCCGGGGTGTCCGGGTCTGTAAGGCCGGGTAGCCACGGCTGGAAAAGTTCTTCATCTCGGTAAATTCCGCCTCGGCACAGGCATAGCTCTCGTTCAGGCCGCCAAAGGCCGTCTGGATGCTCTTGCCCGTCGAAATGCTGTATAAGCTTGGCAGCGCCATCTCAGTACCTCCACTTGGTGTTCATCCTGGGCAGATAGGTGTGACGGCACCATACCGCAAAATCCTGCTGGCGCTCGTTGGCCATCTGCATTTCGTTGGCATAACGGTCGGTCTCGCCCAGCGCCGCGTCCATCTGGGCCGCCAGATAGTGGGCGTAGTAGTCATCGTATGGCTCTGGCAGCAGCAGGTCCGCGTCCTGCCGCAAAAGCTCCTGTTCCCGGTCGTATAAGATGTCCGCACCCACAGCGTCATAGTCGATGGTGTCGCTCTTGGCCACCACGCTCTTTCTCAAACCGGCATCCGCCTGCCGTAACCATAAGATCTTCAGCTCACGGTCAAACCCGTTGTTGGGCCGCAGCCGGTCGGCCGTTTCTATCGCCTTTCCTACCGTCATTTGTCAACCTCCTATCAAACAAATAACCCCCGGCACAGCGTGTGCCGCCGGGCCGGGGGATTCATCTAAGCAGGGCTCCCCCCTCGGGGGAGCTGTAAGCAGCTCCGGCCATGCCGGACTGCGCACTGAGAGGGTTCTTAATTCTTTGCTGCCAGCTCTTCCATGCGGGCGGCGGTCTGATCGTCCTGCTCCTGGCTGTGGCGGATGACCTCCGCCACTTCCGGGGGCACTTCCACGTTCACGCCGCGCTTGATCTGGTAGTTCACACCGTTCACGCTCACGAACAGGTCGCCCTTGTACTTCCCGCCGTCGCTGAACAGCCGGATCGTCTCGGTCTTTTTCTTTGTCTCTGCCATATCCTTATTCCTCCTTAGTTCGCCTCAGCCGTCCCACTGTACCGTGCGCTGCAGCTCTCAATGCGCACCATGTACTGCTCCACCAGACGCTCAGCGGTCTTGTGTGCCTTCCAGCCCACGGACGCGCGCTGGTTCAGGGGGTCGTCGCCGTAGCCCAGCTGCTTCACGATGTGCTCCAGGCCGCCGCCCTCGATCTCGGTAGAGCCGTATGCGTGGGCACCCAGGATCAGGGTGCTGAACACGGCCAGGCCCGCCGGGCAGCCGTCGCCCTTCCAGATCTTCGCCTCGCTGGTCTCCACAAAGCGGATGCCGTGCAGGGTGCCGATCTCGCCGTTGTAGATCTCGTCGGGCTGGGCGTACTTGTGCACGTCGATCCAGGCCGGGTCACGGCGCAGGTCATAGGAAACGTAAGGGTGGATGATGCCCACAAAGCTGGCACCGATGGGGTCAGCGTTCATGGCCTTCAGCTGGGTGGCGGCACGGGCGATCAGGTCGCTGGTCAGCTGGCAGGTGGTGTCCAGAGCTGTACGGCTGGCAACCGGAGTTTCTGCACCGCCCTCGCCGATCTTGGGAGCATAGATGACGTTGGTGCCGCCCGCCAGCACATCACGCACGATGGTGTCCAGGGTGCGGCCCGCCTGGCTGGCAATGATCTTGGTCGCCTGCACGATGTTGTTGTCCAGTGCGGTCAGCTGCAGCGTGTCGGTAATGGGCACCCAGCCGCCGTACTGCTTCACCTCGGCGGTGATGGTGCTCACGTTCATGGTCTGGCCGTCCGGGGTCACGCCCTCGGTCAGCGGGGTGGTGGCTTTGGGCAGGCTGTCGTACTTGCGGAACTCAATGGTCTTGCCGCCGTTGGCCGGGATGGGGTACGGGTCGCCGAACTGGTCGTGCACCAGGGCGGGCTCCGCCTGGTCGATCAGACGCTTCTCGTAAAAGGTTTTCATCTCGGCACTCATGCCGGACGCGCCGGTGGTGTTCTGGTTCTGGGTGCTGGCCGTTGCAAACATCTGCAGATCCAGCTTCATGGTCTTGTCTTTCATAGCTTCCTCCTGTTAATTTATATTTCCTCTAAGCAGGGCTCCCCCTTCGGGGGAGCTGCAAGCAACTGCACCGCAGGTGCATTGCGCGCTGAGAGGGCTACAACACAATCACTTCTCCCCTTGCCACCCGCTTTTCCATCTCTTCCATTTCCTTGCGGGTCATGTGGGATACGTCAATTTTGGTCTGCACAGCGCCGCCGGGCCGGGTGCCATTCTCGCTGGGCCGGGCGTTGCGCTGCTGGATGCGGTTCACCACGCCCTCCTGTACCTGTTGGGCCGTGGCGGCCTGCTGCTGTTTCAGGATGTGGTCAAAGTACACGGCCTGGTAGGCCTTCGTCATGGGAACGCCCATCCGCATCATGGCTTCGATCTCGGGGTTTGCCAGCACCTCGGACATATTGAAGTCGGGGTACTGGGCTTTCAGGGCCTCAGCCTCCCGGTTCCAGCCCTCCTGGATCTCCGCAATGCGGGCCTGCTGGGCACGCTGGCGCTCCATCTGCTGGATCATCTGCTGTTGTTCGGTCAGGTGCTTGTTCTGGCTTTCCAGCTTGTCCAGTTCCCGGGCGGTCTTGGTGGAAACGCCCTTTTCCATGGCCAGTTTCTCGTAGTAATCGTCGTCCTTCACTTCGCCGTTCCGGATCGCAGCCGTCAGCGTTTTCAGGTCGGCGGCATCCGTGCCGTATTTTTCGCCCAGCGCGGCCATCAGGTCGTTCATCTCGGGGCTGGTCTCCAGCCGCCGGGTCGCCTCTTCCACAGCCCGCTGCATCAGCTCCTCGGCAAGGTCGCTGTACTCGCCCCGCAGCAGCTCTCCAAAGGCTTTCCGCCGCTCCTCCGGGCTCTTGGCCTTGCCTTCGCCCTTCTCCTCGCCGTCCTGGCTGCTGTCGCCCTCGCTCTCTGCCGCTTTTCCGTCCGCAGCTCCTTCATCATCCAGCTCAGACTTTTCCTCACTGCCAAGGGCCCCACTATTAGGGGGGCTGTCAGCGCCTTTGCGCTGACTGAGGGGTTCTTCTCCGTCAGATGCTGCTCTGTCAGCCTTCGCCGTTCGTTTCAGCACCCCGCTTCTCCGTGCCAGCCGCTCTTCCGCCGGCCGCAGGGCGGGCAGCTCAATGCCGGAGCCTTCCCCGTTCGCTGCCGCTGCCCCCGCAGATGCGTTGGCTCTCCCTTTGGGAGAGCTGTCCGCGCCAGCGGACTGAGAGGGCGCACCGTCCCCGCCCGCCGCACCGCCGCCCTCAGCGAACAGCTGCAAATTGATGTTGTCCGCCTTTTCAGCGTGCAGGTTGATGAACCGCACATACGCCGGGTACTGTTCAGCCAGCAGATACAGCCCGTCCATCACCAGCTCAAACTTCGCGTCATTGTCGCATCCCTGTGCCGCCTGTACCACCAGGCTGTTTCTGCCGCCGCTCTGGTTCACCGTGGCTACGGCACCGCCGTCCCCTACGTCCAGGCTGTATGCCAGTGTCTGCATCAGGGTGCTTACGGCAGCACACACAATATCCTTGCCCTTCTCGGCGTACAGCGTCACGTCTCCGCAGGATCACATAACATTGCGGTTCCAGCCGTTCCCAGCCGGTGCCTTCCCGTGCCGGGCTCTCATGCAGCCCGCCAGGTTCCAGCACGATGCACTTTTCCATCGTCCAGCCCGGGAACCGCTGCTCCCACCACTTGGTGTCGTTCTGCTTTTCCCCGCAGGCTTCCCGTAACTGCTTCCGGCTCCATCGGCCATCGTTTGGGGCCTGCTCAATGGCCGGGCGCAGGTTGGCCGTTTCCACCCACAGCCGCTCCTTGTGTCCGTAGAGGTAGCCCACCGTTCCATAATCGCCCTGCCCGCTCTTGCCCAGCAGCTTCTTCATGTCGATTCTGTCCACGTTCATGGTGCCAAGCGGTTCAAACTCGTTGGAGCCGGGGATTCGCCGCCGCCAGAGATCTTCCAGCATCTCCCGC
>CALDLZ010000303.1 GCA_937915335.1 uncultured Faecalibacterium sp. | reverse complement strand
CGCCGGTGGCAGACTGCTGTGTGTTCCTTTGCGAAAACGGCGGCGTGATTTATAAGGATGAACAGTGCATCGCCAAGAACCCGATGCCCCGTGCGCTGGCCGAAGAAATCGCCAACGACCTGTGGACCCGCAGTGACGGACAGGGCGAAGTGATGCTTTCCGGTCAGAATACCGGCTACCTGATGGAGCGGGGCATGGGAATGCTCAAGCGCATCCAGTTCATCGGGAACAATTATCAGATCATCCACGACCCGTCCGAAGTGCCGGAAGATATCACCAAGGTGGCTGTTTATCTGCATGAGGGCTCCCACCTGTATGCAGACCGCTTTGTACCTCGCTGGGGAAAGATGTCAAACTGCGCCGTTGCGGGAAAAGTACCCGAACCACACACCTCGCCAGGAGGATGTGCTGCGGGAGTTTTTGAAGCAGAACTGATTTACTCATCTCATAAAAATGACCGCTTCCGTGAAAAAACGGAGGCGGTCATTTTGCATAAAGAAGATTTTACCACTGGTTGAAATGCACCCGGTCATCCTCATAGCGGCTCTCGCGGGGTGCAGTAATATCTGTTTCCGGGTAGCCAAGAGCGATGATGGAGTGCGGCACGATGGTTTCCGGCAGATGGAACAGCTTCTTCTGGGCTTCTACCCGGTCCATTTGCGGCCAAGTGCCAAGCCAGACCGCGCCCAGCCCGAGCTCTTGTGCGGCAAGACAGATGTTCTGCGCCGCAATTGCGCCGTCGATGACCCAGTAATCCTTCGCCGGAGGAAAGGCACGGCCAAGGTCACCGCAGACGAGGATGCCAGCGGCGGCGTGCCGCAGCGGTTCGGCAGGGCGGCCGTTGGCATCGGCCATTTGTGCCAGCTTTTCCGGGTCAGTCACGACCACAAACGACCAGTCCCTCGCATTGACACAGCTTGGTCCACTCATGGCGGCTTTCAGCAGCTGATGCAGCTTTTCAGTTTTGATGGGCTTGTCGGTGAATTTCCGGCAACTGCGCCGGGTGAGAATGGCTTCCAAGGTGTTCACAGAAAATACCTCCTGCGTTGATTTGCCTCAGTATAGCGCAGCCGTTTGAAAATTTCATGTGCGGTCCGGCTTGCAATTTAATTAGTGCACTTTGCTACTCCGAAGAATTTGAAGATCCGGCAGATTTCAAAGGACATTCGCTGTCCGTTTCGGATGTGGTGGTGCTGCACCAGAACGGACAAGATACCGCCCACTACTGCGACAGTGTGGGCTTCCAGCAGGTGCCGGAGTTCTTGCGGGAAAACCCGCTGCGCACCGCAGAGCTTTCCACCGAACAGAACGAAAACATGATTGACGGTGTGCTGAACAATGCGCCCTCTTTAGGTGAGTTGGAAGCCAAAGCAAAGGCCGGAAAACAAATTTCTCTGACGGACCTTGCCGCCGCAGTCAAAGCCGAAGAAAAGGCACCGAAAACCAAGAAGTCCCGCACAGCTAAACCGAAAAAGCCATCCATCCGGGCACAGCTGGATACGGCGAAAAAGGAGCAGAACAAGCAAACGCCGCCAAGAGAAAAGACAAAGGAATTGGAGGTGTAAACCGTGCAGAAGTTTGAAAACATAGATGTGATCGCTGCGCTGGAAGCTATTATGCACCAGAACACCGCATACTACCAGAGCGATTTTGCCTATGACATCAAAATGCTGCAAGAAGTCGCCCGCAGCGACCAGCCGGAGGATAAGCTGCTGTTGTGGCTGCCCCGGCCCTCTGGAACATTCTGCTTCCGGGAACGGGATGTGCTGCTCAAAGACACCCAAGCCTACAACACATGGAAATTCTGCGGCGAACAGACCCACGACAGGATTCTTGCCTATGCGGTGGAACTTACCGGCGCAGCCCGGTGACTTCAAAGAACATCTTACGGCACTGCACACCGGGCTGATCGAGGCCGAGGCACAGCGCATTGCAGCAGATATGAAGCGTCTGGCTGCTCCCAACAGCCCGGACAAGAATCATTTTA
>CALDLZ010000302.1 GCA_937915335.1 uncultured Faecalibacterium sp. | reverse complement strand
GACTCGTCTGTTCCGCTTTCTGCAAGATACACAGCCGGAGCAAATGGACAAGCTGGGCGTGTTCAAGTCCGAGCAGAAAAAACGTCAGTTTCTGAACCGCCTGCAGGGTGAAATCGCAAAGCGCGGCATTATTGATGTACTCCGCAACGGCATCAAGGTGTATCCGGTCAATCTCATCATGTTCTATTTAACGCCGACCGAGAACAATGCCAAGGCACGGGAGATGTTTGAAAAGAACATTTTCAGCGTGACCCGTCAGCTTCGCTATGCGCAGGATGCCGGAAAGCTGGCTCTTGATATGTGCGTTTTTATAAACGGTCTGCCTGTTATCACCTTTGAACTGAAAAATCAACTCACGAAGCAGAATGTGGACGATGCAGTGCAGCAGTACAAAGATGATCGCGATCCTCGCGAGTCGCTTTTTACCTTCAAACGCTGCATGGTGCATTTTGCCGTAGACGATGCCCGTGTCAAGTTCTGCACGAAACTTGCCGGACAAGACAGCTGGTTTCTGCCCTTTGACAAGGGATATAATGATGGAGCAGGTAACCCGCCGAATCCAGACGGCCTTATGACCGATTATCTTTGGAAGGATATCCTCACCAAGAAAAAGCTGACGCTGATCATAGAAAACTATGCGCAGGTTGTCGTTGAAGTGGATGAGGATACCAAAAAGAAAAAGGAAAAACAGATATTTCCCCGCTACCACCAGTTTGATGTCGTAACGAAGCTACTTGCCGATGTGAAGGCAAACGGCGTTGGGAAGAAGTATCTCATTCAGCACAGTGCAGGCAGCGGTAAATCCAACTCTATCGCATGGCTTGCTCATCAACTCATCGGGCTGGAACAGAATGGTTACCCGATGCTGGATTCCGTTATTGTAGTTACGGATCGCCGGATTCTCGACAAACAAATTCGGGATACGATCAAGCAGTTCATGCAGGTCGGTAACACGGTCGCATGGGCAGAACACTCCGGCGATCTCACGAAAGCCATCACCGATGGAAAGCGTATTATCGTGACTACGATTGAGAAGTTCCCGTACATCGTTCCGCAAATTGGAGCGGAACACAAGGATAACCATTTTGCCATTATTATTGATGAAGCTCATTCCGGGCAGAGCGGAAGAAACTCTGCACAGATGAACCTTGCGCTTTCCGGGCTTGCTTCCGATGACGAGATGGATAACGAGGATAAGATCAACGCCATGATGGAAGGACGCAAACTGCTGAACAACGCCAGCTACTTTGCGTTTACCGCTACTCCGAAGAATAAAACGCTGGAAACCTTCGGCGTTCCGTATCGGGACGGCGACAATATTAAGCACAGACCTTTCCATGTTTATACGATGAAACAGGCGATCCAGGAAGGATTTATCCTGGATGTGTTGCAATACTACACGCCCATTGACAGCTTCTATAAGTTGATGAAGACCGTCGAGGATGACCCGATGTTCGATAAGAAGCGGGCGCAGAAGAAGCTGCGCAGCTTTGTGGAAAGCGACAGCTATACCATAGCCAAGAAAGCTGCTATGATGGTAGATCATTTTCACGAGCAGGTTATTGCCAAAGGAAAAATCGGCGGGCAGGCTCGTGCTATGGTCGTGACCTCCAGCATCCCCCGCTGTATCGAGTATTATTA
>CALDLZ010000301.1 GCA_937915335.1 uncultured Faecalibacterium sp. | reverse complement strand
GAACATGGGCCTTGAGGACCGGATGAAGCAGCCCGTGGGTCTGCTTTCGGGCGGCCAGCGGCAGGCCCTGACCCTGCTGATGGCGACCCTTGTCACCCCGAAGCTGCTCCTGCTGGACGAGCATACCGCTGCCCTCGACCCCGCCACCGCCGAAAAGGTGCTGGAGCTGACCAAGAGCATTGTGGCCGAGAAAAAGATCACCTGCCTGATGGTCACTCACAACATGCACCAGGCCCTCGAGCTGGGCAACCGCACCCTGATGATGGACGGCGGCCGTATCGTGTTCGATGTCAAGGGCGAGGAGCGCGGTAAGATGACCGTGGACGATCTGCTGGAAAAGTTCCGTGAGAACGCTGGCAAGGCGCTGGACAATGACCGCATCCTGTTGAGTAAGGTGGAAGCGAATAACTAAAGCAACAAAAAAGGCTCCGGAGCCATTCAGGTTCCGGAGCCTTTTTTCTGTATCGGACAGGGAAAAGATTACTTCACATACTCAACGGTGTACTCGAAGTCATACTCCTCCTGGAGCTTCTTGACCTCGGGCTCGCAGTCCTCGATGAAGGTAGGAGCGTAGACGGAAGCGCCGTTGTGGCTCTTCTTGTAGTCCTCAACAATCTGCTGCAGCTTTGCCCAGCCCTCGTTTGCCTTGGCGTTGTCAACAGTGTCGGGGAAGTTGATGATGAATTCGCGGTGCTGCGGAATACGAGCTTTCATAAGTGATATCTCCTTAATGACTGATTGTTGTTTTGTTTATACAGAAGCTAAAGATTAGCTTTTGTTTGGTTAGAGCCGCTCTTGGCTCTCCCTTCAGGAGAGCTGGCGAGCGTAGCGAGACTGAGAGGGGGAACCCGTTACAAGCCGTACACGCACTTTGCGTTCTCCACCGTCTGGCAGAACACCTCGTCCGGCGTCACACCTTTGACCTGTGCCACATACTCCCCCACATACTGGATGAGGGAACTGTCACAGCGGGTGCCGCGGACGGGCTCCGGGGCCATATAGGGGCAGTCGGTCTCGAGGACGATGCGTTCCAGCGGCAGGGCGGCAATGGCCTTGGCGGCACGCTTGGCCCCCTTGAAGGTGCAGGCCCCGCCGAAACCGAAGTAGAGCCCCTGCTCTGCCAGCCAGAGCGCGTCATCGGCACTGCCGGAATAGCAGTGAACGATGCCCTTGGGCCGGTATTTTTTCAGCAGAGCGTAGACATCAGCATGGGCGTTGCGGTCATGCACGATGACGGGCTTGTCCAACTCCAGTGCCAGCCGTATCTCGGCCTCAAATAGGGACAGCTGGGCATCCTTGGGCACGGGCCAGTGGTAATCCAGCCCGCACTCACCCACAGCCACCACCTTGGGGTCATCATAATAGGGGGCAAGGGCGCGCATCTCTGCAGCCCAGTCACCGCCGTATACCGAGACAGTGGGGGCGGGGCCCTCCTCGCCGCAGTCCTCCGGGGCCAGCAGACTCTCCGGGTGGATGCCGATAGCGGCCCAGACCCAGGGGTACTTGTGGGCCAGTTCCAGCACCTTGGGAGCGTCGCCCGAGTGGGTGGCCTGCTCGCAGACCCCCACCACGCCCTTGCCGGGCAGGCTGTCCAGCAGGGCGAAGCGGTCGGCGTCAAAGGCACGGGCGCTGTAATGGGCGTGGGTATCGAAGATGGGGCCGTTCATCAGTGGATCCGGCTGCCCACGGGGGTGTCATCACCGTAGAAGGCGATGGAGCAGCCGCCGTCGGCGGTGTCAGCGGCAAAGATCATGCCCTCGCTGACATACTTGCCCTTCATCATGGGGCGGGGTGCCAGGTTGCAGACGATGCCGATCTTCTTGCCGATCAGATCCTCCGGCTTGAACCACTTGGCAATGCCGGACAGGATGCAGCGCTCCCGCTCGCCGTCAAACACGGTCAGGTGGAGCAGCTTCTTGCTCTCCTTCAGGTTCTCGCAGGCGCGCACCTCGGCAACACGCAGCTCAACCTTGCAGAAGGTATCGAAGTCGATCTCTTCCTCGTGAGTGAAGTCCACACCGCTCTCCTCGGCAGCGGGGACGGCAGCCTTCTTCTCGGCTTCAGCCTTGGCCTTGTTGGCGGCCTCGGCAGCGGCCTTGCGCTTCTCGTCCTCTGCCTTCAGGTGGGCAATCTCCTTGGCCACGTCGATGCGGGGGAACAGAGCATCGCCCTTGTGGACGGTGTAGGTCTCCTGCACGCCGTAAGAAGCCTTGTTCAGGTCGATATCGGCGGTGGGCAGGCCCCGCTGATCCATCATCTTGGGTGCGGTGGAGGGCAGGTAAGCGTTCAGCAGGATGCCGGCCACACGCAGAGCCTCGCACAGGTGGTAGAGCACGCTTTCCAAACGCTCCTTGTTGGCCTCATCCTTGGCCAAAGCCCAGGGAGCGGTCTCGTCGATATACTTGTTGGCGCGCTGGATGACAGCGAAGATCTCCATCAGAGCCTGGGGGATGGTCAGATTGTCCATGTCGGCAGTGACCTTGCCCAGCAGCTCGTTGACCATGGTCTCCAGCTCGGTATCAATAGCCTCGGTGCCTGCCACCTTGTGGACGGTGCCGCCGAAGTACTTCTTGCACATGGCGACGGTGCGGCTCAGCAGGTTGCCCAGGTCGTTGGCCAGGTCGCTGTTGATGCGGTTGATGAGGGCCTCGTTGGTGAACATGCCGTCGTTGCCGAAGGGAATCTCACGCAGCAGGAAGTAGCGGATGGCATCCACGCCGTAGCGGTCGCACAGGACCACAGGGTCCACGACGTTGCCCACGGATTTGGACATCTTGCCGCCATTCATCAGCAGCCAGCCGTGACCGAACACGCGCTTGGGCAGGGGCAGATCCAGAGCCATCAGCATGGCGGGCCACAGGATGGTGTGGAAGCGCAGGATCTCCTTGCCCACCATGTGCAGGTCGGCAGGCCAGAACTTGTCGTAGTCGTTGTAGGTCTCGTTGCCATAGCCCAGAGCGGAAATATAGTTGCTCAGGGCATCGACCCAGACGTACATGGTGTGCTTGGGGTCGAAGGGCACGGGAATGCCCCACTTGACGGAGGTACGGGAGACGCAGGTGTCCTGCAGGCCCTGCTTGATGAAGGCGATCATCTCGTTCTTCCGGCTCTCGGGCTGGATGAACTGGGGGTTCTCCTCGTAGTACTTCAGCAGGCGGTCAGCGTACTTGCCGGTCTTGAAGAAGTAGGCTTCCTCGTGGGCATCGTAGACCTCACGGCCGCAGTCGGGGCACTTGCCGTCCACCAGCTGGCTGTCGGTCCAGAAGCTCTCACAGGGCTTGCAGTAGTGGCCGATGTACTCGCCCTTGTAGATATCACCCTGCTCGTACAGCTTGGTGAAGATCTTCTGGCAGGTCTCCATGTGGTAGTCGTCGGTGGTGCGGATGAAGCGGTCATAGCTGACATCCAGCAGCTTCCACAGATCCTTGACGGTGGCAACGATCTTGTCAACGTACTCCTTGGGGGTCACGCCTGCATCGGCGGCCTTGTCCTGGATCTTCTGGCCGTGCTCGTCGGTGCCGGTCAGGAACATGACGTCCTTACCCTGCATCCGCTTGAAGCGGGCCAGCGCGTCGCAGGCCACGGTGGTATAGCTGTGGCCGATGTGCAGCTTGTCGCTGGGGTAGTAAATCGGGGTCGTGATGTAGAATGTGTTGTGTTCGCTCATGGGGGATGATTCTTCCTTTCTGTTGTGGCTGTGTCACAAAAAAGCTCCCGTC
>CALDLZ010000300.1 GCA_937915335.1 uncultured Faecalibacterium sp. | reverse complement strand
GCCGTTTTTATTCCACCAGCTTAGCTGGTGGTTTTCTTTCGCTCAAGCACTCAAAAAAATCCTGCGCCGTGTCGATTGATTCACACAGCGCAGGATGCGGCCTTTTATTCGGTTTTCAGATCGTCCGCCGTGACAAGCAGAGCAGAGACCGCGCTGCCATCCACAGTGTAGACGGAGCCGTCTCCTTCCACCATCAGGTAACAGCCATCCGCCCCCATGGCGTAGGTCAGGTTCACGGTGCCGTCAGCAGTGGTGACCACCGCTGTGACCAGCGGGGCATCAAAGCCGTAATCCGCCGGGTCGGCATCCGTCACCTGCGCTGAGACATAGGTGCTGAGGGCCGAGAGGATGGCATCCACCTTTGTCTCGTCGAGGTCCGCAGTGGGATCCCCCGCCAGCCGCCAGACCGTCTGATACTCGGTGCTGTCGCTGTCGGCGGCAGGCTCCGAGTTGGCTTTCAGGGTCACGATCTCGCCGTCAGAGAGTGTATAGGAGACTACTTCGATATCCGAAGTCGTCAGCCCTGCCGGGTTGAAGGCTCCGAACAACTCGACCTTGGTCAGTTCAAAGCAGGCAGCCTTGGCACTCGCCACGGTATAAATGGTATCGCTGTCGTTCCTGCGAACGTAGAGGTCACCGGTCATGGTATTGCTGGCCCCGAAGGTATAAGTGTTCGTCTCGCCAGCCGCTGTCACCTCCACAGTGAGGGTGGGCTCCGCAAAGCCGTAGTCCTCCCCCTCCTGCGGGGTCAGCTCCCGCTTGGCGTTCAGGGAGGAAAGGGCCGTGAGCATCGTGTTGCAGGCGGAGGGATCCAGATGGTAAGCCGGATCTTCGGCCAGTGTCCAGCCGTCGGTGGTGTAATCAAGGGTATTCGTCTCGCCCTGATAGTGGAGCACAATCTGCGTCAGATCATTGCCCGAGACTGCCGCCAGCGGGATGGTACCGTCCGCCGCCGCACTGGCGGCCTGTTCTGCCTTTGCGTTCTGCATGGTCAGCAGTGCGAACATACCGCCCGCCAGCAGGATGAGTAAGATCAGCACCACCAGCGTACGCTGTTTTGCTTTCATGGGCAGTCCCTCACTTTCTGCGCCGCAGGATAACCACAACGGCACCCACGGCCAACAGAGCCGCAGGCAGGACAATGACAAAGAGCAGACCCAGCGTGGAAGCGGCAATGCTGGACACCGACAGCGGGGCGGCTTCCAGCGCTTTGCTGTCGATCAGAACAGCGTTCTCCTGGCCGGCCAGTGAAGCCGCACAGCCCTGCAGAAAGGTCACATTGCCGGGGATGACCTGATAGATGCCCTCGTTATCCATATTGCCGCAGTTGATCCAGATGACTTCGGCCCCGGTGTCCTCGTTGTGGGCGTATGCCGCCAGCGTGAAGGGGCCGTCGGTGTCGCCGTCCTCTTTTTCAGTGGTGGTCATCTCATAGCCTTCCGGTTTGCTGTAAGCACTGTCCGAGCTGACGAGCAGGGCTTCCGAGTAGACATTCTCGGTCTCGTTCAGGGTGATGCCCTGCGCCATCTGCAATAAAACGCGGCGGCTGGTACTCACACCATCCAACGCTGTGGATTCGCTGGTGCTAGCGTAATCCGGCAGCAGGTAGAGGGCCGGATAGCCGTTCAGGTAGTGGTTGGTATCCCCCTCCACTACCAGACCCTCCGTACGGGTCAGACCAAACTCAGCCATCACGGCATCCAGATTGGGGGTATTATAATAGGAATCTGTCATCAGAAGCACACAGCCCCCGTTGCTCAGGTAGCTACGCAGCTGGCCCAGTTCATCCACCAGACTGCCCGCGCCGGAAAAGTCCTGTGCCGGGTCGTTGATGATGAGCAGGTCGCAGTCCTCGGGGATGGTCTGGGAGAGCAGGTCCAGCGCCGAAACGGTCAGGTTCTGGCTTTCCAGCGCGTCGGTCAGGGTGCTGGTCAGCGCCTGCTCGCCATGGTTGGTGGTGTAGTAGACGTGGCGGCTCTCCCCGCTGGTCAGCTGGTAGATGGCCGAAGTGATCTCGTGTTCCCCGTCAAAGGTCACGTTGGCTGCACCGGTGGTGGCATAGTCGCTGTAATCGTAGTCGTAGAGATTGGCGGCATCCAGCACCTTGCTTTGTTCCCCGCAGACCAGGATCAAACCACCGGAGGTCAGATCCTGCGCGCCGTACTGGGTGGCAAAGGTCGGATAGACCGCCGGGTCTTTCAGCTCCCAGGTGATGTGGCTGCTCTCGGCGGCGTACTGGTCCAGCAGCTTCGAGATGATCTGATCCTCGCTGCCTGTCTGGGCCAGATAGTAGATGGTCACATCCTGCGTCAGGTTATCGGCCACCTGCTTGGAGCTGTCGCTCAGAGTGTAGAGCCCGGCTTCCGAGAGGTCGAACTCGGTGTACTTGGAGGGGATGGCCCGGACGATGAGGTTCACCAGCACCGCCAGCACGATGACCGCTGCGGCAATGGCCGCCGACCATACCCCGTTGCGGAACACCCGCCCGTCACCTGAGGTTTTATGCTTTGCAAAAAGCTTCATCTGTGTTCCCTCCTCTCAGTTCCAGCGGCGCTTCTCAATGCCCTGTGCCGTGAAGAACAGACAAACCACCGTCACGGTCAGATAATAGACCACGGCAGGGATGGAAAAGCTGTTGTTAACAAAATCCTCGAAGGGAGTGAACAGGCAGAGGGCGCTCAGCACCGCGCTAAAGGCTTCGGTCAGCCAGGCACTGCGGAGCAGGAACAGCCCCGTCAGGCCCAGACAGAGGGCCGCAAAGGTCAGACACCCCAGCACAAAGCTGCGGGTACGCAGACCAGCCGCCAGCGAAGCCGCGCCTGCAATGCCGGTGAACACGGCCAGCGCCACCGCGCTGCCTGCGTTGAACATACTGCGCAGACTGGGCATCAGATAGGCCAGTAAAAGGATAGAGAAGCCCGCCACTGCGGCAATGATCTGGTTCTCGGTCAGGCCGGAAAGGAACTCGCAGAGGGCGATGGCTGCACAGCCCAGCAGGAAGTAGCAGAACAGGCCCGCAAGGTTTGCGATCAGGGCGGATACCGTGCCGCCCAGTGCCCAAAGGAGGAAGATCATCACGGCATCCACAGCGCAGGGCAGAGCGAATACCGCCACCATGGCAAAGAACTTTCCCAACACAATGCCCCACACCGAGACCGGGCTGGTGAGCAGCAGCTGGTCGGTACGGCTGTGGCGCTCCTCGGCCAGCGAGCGCATGGCCAGTACCGGGATATAGAGCAGCAGCATGAAGATGGTCTGGTAGAGGGTATAGTAGCTGAAATCGGTCAGGCCGTAGATCAGGCACCGGGCCAGAAAGTACAGGCCGGAGCTTGCCACCAAAAAGGCCGTGAGGACATAGCCCAGCATCCCGTGGAAGTAACTGCGGAATTCCCGCTTAAAAATGGCCGTCATTCTGCATCCTCCTCCCCTGCTTCATTTTCCGGCGCACTGCCGGTCAGTTCCAGAAACACTTCTTCCAGGCTCCTGCCGCCGGCGGTCAGCTCTTCCAGACTGCCTGCCGCCGCCAGATGGCCCTTGGACAGGATCAGCACCTGCTGGCAGACCGCCTGCACCTCGCTGAGGATGTGGCTGGACAGGATGACCGTATGCGCTTTGCCCAGTTCCCGGATGAGCTTGCGGATCTCGATGACCTGTGCGGGGTCCAGACCCACAGTGGGCTCGTCCAGAATGATGAGCTTGGGGTTTCCCAGCAGGGCCTGTGCAATGCCCACCCGCTGCTTGTAGCCCTTGGACAGCGTGCGGATCAACCGGGGCAGAACCGTTTCCAGACCGGTGCGGTGGGCCGCCTTACGCACCTGCTCGGCCCGCTCGGCCCTTTTCACACCCTTCAACTCGGCGGCAAAGGTCAGGTACTCCTGCACCGTCATCTCCGGGTAAAGGGGCGGCTGTTCGGGCAGATAGCCCACACAGGCCTTGGCAGCATCGGCTTCCTCGGGCAGAGGATGCCCCGCCACCGTCACCTGCCCGCTGGTTGCGGAAAGATAACCGGTGAGGATGTTCATAATCGTGGATTTTCCCACACCGTTGGGCCCCAGCAGGCCGCAGATCTGACCATCCGCCACGGTGAAGGATACATCGTCCACAGCAAGGTGTTTCCCATATTGTTTTGTCAGGTGAGAAACTTCGATCACGTTCACAACACTCCTTTCAAAAGCGGCGCAAAGCGCTTTTTTGAAGATACTGGTTTATTTTAGTCTGGAAATGTGTTCAAAATAAGGGAATCGCGTGTAAATTCCAGAAACAGTGTTTTTATACGCCATAACAGCAAAAAGCGCCGTCTCCCAAAGGAGACGGCGCTGAAAAAGACCAGTAATTACTTACGGCCGAAACGCTTGTTGAAGCGCTCAACACGTCCGCCGGTGTCAACCAGCTTCTGCTTACCAGTGTAGAAGGGGTGGCACTTGGAGCAAACTTCGACGTGGATCTCGGGCTTGGTAGAACGAGTCTTAATGACGTTGCCGCAAGCACAAGTGATGGTGCAGTCAACGTAGTTCGGATGGATACCCTGTTTCATTCTTTTCACCTCATTTCTGGTTCTGACTTATTGGGGCCATATTATAAATGTATGTGCCCATCACAACCTTCAATATCGGCTACCCCCGCGAGCGGCCTTGGAAACGATTGCCTTAATATTATATCACGTTTCCCGGAAAATGCAAGAGGAAATTTCAAGTTTTTTCGCATGTCGATTTTATACAGGGTGTACTATGCGTTTTACAATCAAGTTGATTCCTGTTCAACTTGTTCTGGTTGTTCTAGTTACTCCCTGTTGTATTTTGCCTATTTCTGGCGAAATTGTGTTGTATTTTATAGTATGATCTTAAGAAACAAGTCACGAAGCATTCTTTCATGGTAGCATACAAGAAAAGGAGCCCGCAAAAAAGCAGCCGCCCTCCCCTCCTCGGGGAAAGCAGCTGCTGTAAGCTTTATGTTTAGGCGATACTTCAATTAGATACTGATTGTGTTGCACACGTCGATCAGCACCGGGTCCAGCGTCTTGGTCATCTCAAGTGCCTCATCGACGGGGTAATCCACGAGGTTCTCGCCCTTCATGCCGACGATGCGGTTATACTTGCCCTGTTCCAGCAGGCAGATGGCGTGATAGCCCATTGCAGAAGCGTTTACACGATCACGCAGGGTGGGAGAACCACCGCGCTGGACATGGCCCAGAATAGTAGCACGGGTATCAATGCCGGTGCGGGCCTGGATCTCGTTCGCGATCTCCTGAGAGTGGCCGATGCCCTCGGCAACGATGACGATGAAGTGACGCTTGCCGGTGCGCTGGGTCTCGGCGATCTTATCCAGAATGTCGTGCTGCATGTCAAATTCCTTCTCGGGCAACAGAACAGCCATGGCACCGGAAGCGATTGCAACATTCAGGGCGATGTAACCGGCGTTGCGGCCCATGACCTCGACCACGCTGCAGCGGTCGTGGCTCTGGGTGGTATCACGCAGCTTGTCGATCATTTCCAGAGCGGTGTTCATGGCGGTATCATAGCCGATGGTGTAATCGGTGCAGCCGATATCGTTATCAATGGTGCCGGGCAGACCAATCATCGGAATGCCGCGGTGTGCCAGCTCACGGGCACCACGGTAGGAACCATCGCCGCCAATAACCACCAGAGCGTCAATACCCAGCTCACGGCACTTGGCTGCGCCCTTATCCTGGCCCTCCTTGGTCTTGAACTCCAGGCAGCGGGCCGTGTACAGGATGGTGCCGCCGG
>CALDLZ010000299.1 GCA_937915335.1 uncultured Faecalibacterium sp. | reverse complement strand
CGGGCCGTACCCTACACCCCGATAACGTGGCAGCCGGCCCCGCCAGCTACGGCCTGACCGACTCTCTGGGCCGCGTCCACGGCGACGCCCAGTTCGCAGGTTCTTCCTCCGTGCCCGCACACGTTGAGATGATGGGTCTGATCGGCATGGGCAACAACCCCATGGTTGGCGCTACTGTTGCATGCGCTGTTGCTGCAGCTCAGGCGAACGCCTAATTTCCCTTTTCCTTAGTTCGGCAAAGGGGGCTGCCTTCCGAATGGGTAGTCCCCTTTTTATGCTGAGATGTGTTCGTGCAGACTAACTTGTCTGTAAAATTGCTTCAATTGAGAAGGAACAAGAAGAACAATGAAAAACGCAAAAATGAAACAGAGCATTGCAGCGCTGGCCATGGCCGCTGTCGTTGCAGTGAGCCTGCTGGGCTACGGCTGCGGCAGCAAGCCCGCCGCCACCACCGGCGAGGGCGCTTCTGGTGACTTTACCGGCACCGCCAAAGGCTTTGGCGGCGATGTGTCCGTCACCCTGACCCTGACCGACGGCAAGATCACCGGCTGCACCGCTGAGGGTGCCGATGAGACCGAGGGCGTGGGCTCCAAGGCCATTGAACAGCTGCCCGGTGAGATCGCCGAGAGTGGCAGCATCGCAGTGGATGGCGTTTCCGGTGCAACCATCACCTCCGACGCTATCAAGGAGGCAGCCGCTGCTGCCATCACCGCTGCTGGTCTGAACCCCGAGGATTTCCAGACCGCTGCGGAGAACGGTGCCGAACCCGCTGAGGATTCCACCGTTGATACCGACATCGTCATCGTGGGCGCAGGCGGCGCAGGTATGACTGCCGCTCTGACTGCTACCAGCGAGGGCAAGAGTGTCATCATCGTTGAGAGCCAGTCCATGGTAGGCGGCAACTCCGTCCGTGCTACCGGCGGCATGAACGCTGCCAAGACTGTCTATCAGGACGAGAACGAGTTCGACGAGGGCGCTGGTGTCGAGAAGACCCTGAAGGCCGCTGCTGACAACTACGCTGACAACGAGACCATCACCGCTCTGGCTGCTACCGTTGCTGACCAGTGGGCTGCCTACCAGGCAAACCCCACCGGCTACTTCGACAGCGTTGAGCTGATGGAGCTGGATACCATGATCGGCGGCAAGGGCATCAACGACCCCGCTCTGGTCGAGACCCTGTGCTCTAACTCCGCGGATGCCATCGACTGGCTGGAAGAGAACGGCATTACCCTGCACAATGTTTCCAGCTTTGGCGGCGCGTCCGTCAAGCGCATCCACCGTCCTGTGGACGGCGACGGCAAGGTCGTTTCCGTCGGCGCTTACATGGTGCCCCTGCTGGAGGAGGACTGCGAGAAGGCTGGCGTTCAGATGATGCTGAACACCACCGCTACCGAGATCCTGACCGATGACAACGGCGCTGCTGTTGGCATCAAGGCAACCGGTGCTTCCGGTGAGACCATCACCATCAATGCCAAGGCTGTGGTTCTGACTACCGGCGGCTTCGGCGCAAATCTGGATATGGTCGTCAAGTACAAGCCCGAGCTGAAGGGCTTTATGACCACCAACGCCCCCGGCATTCAGGGTCAGGGCATTGAGATGGCGCAGGCTCTGGGCGCTGCAACTGTGGATATGGACCAGATTCAGATCCACCCCACCGTTCAGGCTGATACCGCCGCGCTGATCACGGAGGGTCTGCGTGGTGATGGCGCAATTCTGGTCAATGCCGAGGGCAAGCGCTTCATCGATGAAGTCGGCACACGTGACGTTGTCTCTGCCGCCGAGATTGCACAGACCGGCAGTTATAGCTGGCTGATCGTGGATCAGAAGATGGTGGATGCTTCCAGCGTCATCCAGGGCTACATCAAGAAGGGCTACACCGTGGAGGGCCAGACCTATGAAGAGCTGGCACAGGTTATGGATGTCGATGAGGCTGCCTTTGCCGAGACCATGGCAAACTGGAACAACTGTGTTGCGAATAAGAACGATCCCGACTTTGGCCGCACCAGCTTTGCCAATGCTCTGGACACGGCTCCTTATTACGCCATCAAGGTTACCGCTGGTGTTCACCACACCATGGGCGGCCTGAAGATCAACACCAACACCGAAGTGCTGAATGAGAACGGTGAGATCATCCCCGGTCTGTTCGCGGCAGGTGAGGTGACCGGCGGTGTCCACGGTGCAAACCGTCTGGGCGGTAACGCTGTCTCTGACTTTGTTGTCTTTGGCCGGATCGCTGGTGCTGCTGCAAGCGAGTACGCTGCATGAAACGCCTGAAAACCTGGCAGAAAAACCTGATCTTTGCGGCTGTGGTGCTGGCTGCGGCGGCACTTCTGTTCGTGCTGTACCGTGCCAACACCGCAAAAGCGGAGCCTATGGTGGCTGTGGTCGATTTCGGTGGCGGCATCACCGAGACGCTTCCGCTGGATAAAGATTACGATTACCTGTATGATGTGGGGGATTACATCGTGCATCTGCAGGTAAAAGATGGGGCCATCGCCTTTCGCGACAGTCAGTGCCCGGACCATGTGTGCGAGCAATTCGGCTGGCTGAGCGAGCAGGATGCCTGGGCCGCCTGCGTCCCCGCCGGGGTCTATGTGACCGTGACGGCCGCAGAGGAAGCCGCAGAAGAATAAGAAAAATGAACCGCCGCCGTGCAGCTCAAACGAGCACACGGCGGCGGTTCTGTTATACGGAAAGAACCTCTTATTTAATATATTTCCCCTCGCAGATGTTCTTACAGCAGGCGCTGATCGGGAACCAGGAGCAGTCCCGGCAGATATCGGCCAGCATCTCGGGGGTGGCCTTGGCATCGATCTCGCGGATCAGGGTCTGGTAATCATATTCCTTTTCCTCCAGCCCGAAGTATTCCACGGTCTTGCGGTCATAGCGCTTGACCTTTTCCTGGGTGTCGCAGAGGTCGGTGCCCAGCTTGTTGGGGCAGCAGGAACAGAGGGTATCGGTGGAGAAAGTGAGCTGGATTTTTGTCCCTGGTACCTCCCGCAGCTGGTGGACCACATCGTTCATGTGCTCCACGAACGCGTTATCATAGCCGTGGCCGGAATAGCCCTGTGTGCAGAGCAGATGGTGCGGACGCAGTACGATGCTCATGCCTTGCGCAGCCCCGGAATGCGTTTCCGAATGTTCAGGCCCAGCATGGAAGCCAGCACGGCCTTGATGATGGCGGTGGGGATGAAGGGAACGACGCAGGCAGAGACGGCCACAGCCACGGTGCTGTGGGCAACGATCACGAACATGATGACGCCCACGATGTAGTTGACCACGGTGCCCACGATGACAGCCGCAGGGAAGGCCCCCTTAAAGGCGTTCCGGTGCTCCACACCCAGACCGATGATGTAGGCCATGATGGGAAAGGAAATCAGGAAGCCGCCGGTGGGGCCCACGAACTTGTCGATGCCGCCGGAGAAGTTGGCCAGCACCGGCACGCCCACAGCGCCCAGCAGCAGGTAGACGAGGGAAGCAATGGCGGACAGCTTGGAGCCCAGTACCACAGCGGCCAGCGTGATGGCAAAGGTCTGCATGGTCATGGGCACGCCCAGCGGCATGGGAATGGAGATCTGTGCCATCACGGCGATGACGGCGGCGAACAGGCCCGCATAGCAGAGATCGCGCACTGAGAATTTACTGGTAGTCTGATTCATGGAAGATCCTCCTCTAATTTTGGTACAAACGACATCTCGATTAAAACAGAAAGCGGCAGAAAGGTCAACTTTTGATTCGCATAAAGGTTTACAATCATATTGGGATGAGACAATTGCCCCGGCCTGTCTTATTTTCGGCCTGAATCTTGCGGAAACACTGGAAACCCGGTATAATGAGTGAAAATTGTCTGAAAAACGTCGAAACGAAATTTGGACGCTTGTGTATCCGGTTAAAATGCGATACACTACATCTATACATAGATAGGATCTGACAGGCCGCCTCGGCGGGCCTGAGTATGATAGGAGGAACATGATGATCTGGAACAAGAAGAAAGACGGCGCAGGAACCCCGGCTGCGGAAGTGCCCGCCGCGCAAGCCGCCAAGGGCCCGGTGCCCTTCCTGAAAAAGAACTGGAAATGGCTTGTGCCCGTGCTCTGCGTTGTGGTCGTGGGCGGGGTGTTCCTGCTCAAGCCCAAGGATAAAACTGTGGTGGTGGATGCCAATTATATGGAAGCTGCCCCCGAAAAGCGGGATGTCTCCAATACCTTGAGCGGCACCGGTACCCTGAACCCCGCCAATACCTATACCGTGAAATCTCTGGTGGACGGAAAGGTACTTACGAGCGATTTTGAGGAGGGCGACACCCTGGATGAGGGAACCATCCTTTACACGTTGGACAGCTCTGATGCTTCCACCAACTTTGAAAAGGCCGAGATCGCCATGCAGCAGGCTCAGCGCAGCTACGACAAGGCGGTTGACCGCCAGTATGTGCGCGCTGAGGTGGACGGCACCGTGAGCACCCTGAAGGTCGCCAAGGGCGACGAGGTGACCAGCGGCCAGGAGGTCGCAATTATCCGCGACAGCTCCAGAATGCTGCTGACGCTGGAATTTCCGGCTGCAGACGCTGCCAATTTCAGTGTGGGCCAGACCGCGCAGGTGACGCTGGACGGCACCTTTGAGCAGCTGGACGGCACCGTGACCAGCGTGACCGGCACCGATGCCCTGAGCACCGGCAACCTGCTCACCCGCACCGTGACCATCGCCGTGCGGAACGCGGGCGGCCTGACCACCGCCCAGGCGGCAACTGCTTCCATCAACGGGGTCAGCTCCATTGGGTCTGCCACCTTCGGCTATCAGGCGGAGCGCACCCTGACCGCCCAGGCCGCGGGCACCGTGACCTCCATCAATGTGCAGGAGGGGCAGAGCGTTTCCAAGGACGATATCCTGCTCGAGCTGTCCGGTGACGACCTGACCGAGAGCATCCAATCCGCCTCCGAGACCCTGCGCAGTGCCGAGATCTCCATGCAGAACCTGCAGGATACCATGGCTAACTACACCGTCACCTCTCCCATCAGCGGTACCATCATTGAAAAGGATGCCAAGGTGGGTGACGCGGTCAAATCCGGCGATACCCTCTGCGTTATCTACGACCTGAGCTATCTGGAAATGGTCATCAATGTGGACGAGCTGCAGATCAGCTCTCTGTCCGTGGGCCAGAAGGTGCAGATCACCGCTGATGCTGTTCAGGATAAGAACTATGTGGGCACCGTGACCCGTGTTTCCATGAAGGGCTCCTCCAACGGCGGCACTACGACCTACCCTGTCACCATCCGCATTGACGAGATCGACGGCCTGCGCCCCGGCATGAACGCCAACGCTGAGATCGTGGTGGCCGAAGCAGCCAATGCCCTGACCGTGCCCAACGCGGCCATCGTCCGGGGCGGCTATGTGCTGGTGACTCAGGATTCCCCCAGTGCTTCCAAAGCCGATACCACCATGGAGGCACCCGAGGGATTCGTCTATGTGGCCGTCAAGACCGGTGTCAGCGACGACGACTATACTCAGATCGTCAGCGGCATCCAGGAGGGCGACACCATCGGCTATGATCCCAATTCTGTCAGCAGCGATAGCTACTATGACGATGGCAGCATGATGGTCTTCTGATGGGAGGATGGAATGAGCGCTCTGATCGAATTTGACGCGGTCTGCAAGTATTACCAGATGGGCGACACCACGGTAAAGGCTGCCGACCACATCACCATGAAAATAGAAAAAGGCGAGTTCGTTGCCATCGTGGGCCAGTCGGG
>CALDLZ010000298.1 GCA_937915335.1 uncultured Faecalibacterium sp. | reverse complement strand
TCGGTGGGGGGGGGGGGGTTGTGGGGCGGCGCGTGTTTTCCTTCCCCCCCCCGCCGATATAGTCGGTCAATGCCGCAAGAAAAGTCTTGCGCTTGGGGCGGCTGATCTGCAGCTCG
The DNA here is from genome assembly GCA_937915335.1 of uncultured Faecalibacterium sp. Taxonomy (GTDB): domain Bacteria; phylum Bacillota; class Clostridia; order Oscillospirales; family Ruminococcaceae; genus Faecalibacterium. The sequence continues at coordinate 6,003 of CALDLZ010000298.1, read as the reverse complement.
TAGGGGCCCACCTGCACCGTGTTCTGCTGGACGGCCTGCACCTGCGCCAGATTGACGAGATAGCCGCTGTTACAGCGGGCAAAGGGGCGCGCGGCCAGCTTCTCCTCCAGCGCTTTCAGGGCCCCGGGCACGGTGAAATCGCCCTCCTCGGTGTAGAAACGCACCCTGTGGCCCTCGCTCTCCAGATAGTAGATCCGGGCAGTGTCCAGCCGCCGCAGGCCGCCCTCCACGGGCACGGCCAGATAATGCCGGGTGCGGCGGCGGAGCTGGGCTTCGGCCTTTTGAAGCTGCTGGGAGAACGCAAAATAGGGCACCGGCTTGAGGACATAATCCAGCGCTCCCACCGCGTAGCCTTTGATTGCGTACTGCGCCATATTGGTGATGAACACGATCATCACGTCAGGGTCCAGCGCCCGGATACGCTGGGCCGTCTCCATGCCGTCCAGATGCTTCATCTCCACGTCCAGCAGGACAAGGTCATACACCGGGCGGTACTCGTCCAGAATCTCCACACCGTCGTTGAACATCTGGATCTCAAAGGCTGTGCCATACTGGCGGGTATACCGCTGCACATAGCCTTCCAGCTGCTGTCGCACCGCCGCTTCATCCTCCACGATCGCAATACGGATCACGCGCCACGCCTCCCCTGTTCCGTTTTTCAAGCCGCTTCGGCAAAATTCCTTATTTTATTATACAAAAGGCGTGGCCTTTTTGCAATGTCTGCATCATGCGGACAAAACGGCTTGCCGAAACTTTTTTCTTGCAAATCGGGCAGAATCTGTTATACTACTAATCCAGGGGGTTAGTGTATATGAAACATTCAGAATCTACGGTGTGGCGGGCCCCCAAAGCCGCCGCCCCCCAGACGGTGCCCGTGTTCGCGGGCTATCTCGTGCTGGGCATGGGATACGGCATCTATGTCCAAAGCCTTGGCCTGCCGGTCTGGATGCCAATGCTGATGGGCACGGTGGTCTACGGCGGCTCGCTGGAATTTGTGCTGGCAAGCCTGCTTCTGGGGGCCTTCTCCCCACTGTCGGCCTTCCTGATGGCTTTGATGATCCAGGCGCGGCATCTGTTCTACGGCCTTGCCATGCTGGAACGGTACAAGGGCTACGGCCTGCGCAGCTTTTACATGATCTTCGCCATGAGCGACGAGACCTTTTCCATCACCTGTTCGGCTGAACCGCCTGAGGGTGTGGACAAGGGCTGGTTCATGTTCTTCATCACCCTGCTGGATCAGATCTACTGGGTCGCCAGCGCCGGTCTGGGCGCTGTACTGGGCTCGGTTCTCCCCTTCAGCACAGAGGGTGTGGATTTCGTGATGACGGCCATGTTCGTGGTCATCTTCCTGAACCAATGGGAAAAGGAGAAGCAGCATTACAGTGGCATCATCGGCCTGGCTGTGCCGCTGGTCTGCCTGGTCATCTTTGGCTCCGGCAGCTTCCTGCTGCCCTCGATGGCCTGCATTCTGGTGCTTCTGCTTGCCCTGCGCAAGCCCATTGAGCGGGCCGACGGCATTGACCCCGACCAGCCCGAGAAAAAAGAGGAGGTGGCGCAATGACCGCAGTCCAGATGGGCCTGACCATCGCGGTGTGCACGGCAGCGACCATGCTTACCCGCTTTCTGCCCTTTTTGATCTTCTCCTCCAAGGATCAGCAGCCGCCCGAGGTGGTGCAGTATCTGGGCCGGGTGCTGCCCGCCGCCATCTTCGGGATGCTCATCATCTACTGCCTGAAGAGCGTCACGCCCTTCGCAGGCAGTCATGGCATCCCGGAGGCCATCGCTATTGCGGTGACCATCGCCCTGCACAAATGGAAGCACCAGACACTGGTCTCCATCGCCGGCGGCACGGTCTGCTATGTGCTGCTGGTGCAGCTTGTATTCTGAAATAGCAAACGCCTCCTGTTCGAGCTGGAACAGGGGGCGTTTGCTATTTCTTATTTCGTTTTATAGAACGATAAAGGTACAGGTTGCGGCGGGCAGGGACAGCTCACCAGCCTGGACGGTCACAGGGGCCATCTCGGGCAGGGTATTGTTTTCGCCCAACACCAGGGCCTTGCCGTTGCAGAGCATGGTCTGGCTGCGGACCGTCTCAGCAGACAGCTGATAGACCTCGGCATCCTTGGGCAGAGTGACGGTGGTGGGCTCCGTCTCAGAGTTATTGATGACGAGATAGGCCACGCCGGGCTTGCCGTCGGCACGGGAGTGAGCATAAACGTGCGCACCCTCCCGGATGGGCTCGGCCGTATCGTAAACAGTGGTGCCCATAATACGGTTCCACAGCAGAACGGCAAAGTAATTAGGGCGGGGCTCGTGGGTCTCAGGTGCCATGTAGCCATAATCGCTGGAAGCCAGCGTGTTATGGAAAATGATACCGCGGCTGACGACGGAGAAGCCGCCCAGTTCGTTCAGGGTGCGGGGCACATCCAGATAGGTGGAAGCCCAGGTATCGCCGCCGCCGCCGGCATCGCCCGCCTCAGTGACCCACATCTCACCCTCGGGGCAGTAGATATCCCGCTTTTTGGCGTGGAGCTTTGCCATGTTGATGGCCACATCCAGATATTCCTCGCTCAGAGCCTGGCTGCCGTCCCAGTGAGCACTGGGCACAAGGGTCGCCAGACGCTCGGACAGACCGTTATAGTAATGATAGCTGTATGTGTCCAGCTTTTCCTGCGTGCTATCCAGCAGAGCTTCCGTGCTCACCTGCGGGAAGATATCGCCGATGCCGCCGCCGACTGCCTTCTTGCTGCCAGTGGCAGGGCCTGCAACACCCTCCGTGGTGCAGGGGCCGACGTACAGGCAATTCGGGTAGTTTTCCTTTAGCCAGCGGGCAAACAGATCCTCGTCACGGACGAACTGCTCCACGGTATAGCCCTTGGGGCAGCCGGACATGGCCAGCAGGTTGGGCTCGTTGACGAACTCAGCGGCCTCGATCTCCACGCCATACTCCTTGCTCAGGGCAAAGATCTGCTCAGCCTGACTGGGGTTCCAAGGCTCGTCTGCATGGTGCAGCCCCTCACAGTTTGCCACAGAGATCAGCAGCTTGCCGCCCACGGCCTTGCAGAAATCCAGCACGCCGATCCACTGTTCCCGGGTCAAAACTGCATTATAACCCTCGGGTATCTTACCGCCCGTGCTGCCATCGAAGTCATAGTAGGTCTTGGTGGACCAGCTGCCAGAAACACGCACCCATGCCGGGCCGATAGCCTTGGCCAGCTTGCGCAGCTTTTCATCATAGAGGTTGATGGGAGGATAATACTGCATCAAATCCCCCATAGCGTCCGCATTGCCGGCAAAGGCATTTTTCAGGACAAACGGCTCGGTGCCGGCGATCTGGCCGGGGGTATAGGCTTTCCAGAAGGTGCCGCCGGTGACTTCGGTCATCTCAATATTGTAAGAGACCAGCCGCTCGTTGCCGACGTGCAGCGCCTTGAGGGAATCAGGGTTCAACTTCACAAATTGTGCCATAGAAATTCTCCTTTTAGTGATAGAATGTATCAAAATTGATCTGCCGGTAGAACCGCTGCTGGAGCTGGTCGAAGCTTTCGCAGTTCTGGGCCAGCAGCCACATGACCTTGGTGACGACGGCCTCAATGGTCATATCGTGGGCCTCGAGGAAGCGGAAGCGGTTCTTGACCCGCTTACCCACCTCGTAAATCCCCACGTCACTGCCCTCATAAGTGACCTGGGTGGTCAGGATCAAAATTTTGTGGGTCTTGTCATAGTCGCCCAGGTTCTCGGCAAAGGCATCCATCAGCCGCTGGGGAATGCCGCCCACGCCGAAGCTTTCCACAATGACGCAGTCGTATTGTTGAAAAATCGCCGGGATGAGCTCCGGCCCAAGGCCGGGAGTCAACTTGAGCAGAAACACTTTGGGGTTCAGCGCCCGGCCAAATTCCACCGGGCCGGTGGGCCAGGGCGAAGGTACATACCGCACCAGCCGGTCGCCCTGCACCAGCGCCAGCGCCGGGAAATTGACCGACGCAAAGGCATCGTAGCTGATGGTCTTGTTCTTCTTGGCGCGGGTGCCCGCAATGACGTGCCCGCCAAACACCACCATCACGCCCCGGCTGCCCGGGTCAAGGGCGCAGATGACACTGTCACGCAGGTTCTTTTTCGCATCGGTGATCTCGTTGGAGATGGGCTGCTGGGCACCCGTCAGAATGATGGGCTTATCGGCGTTCTGGACGAGGTAGGACAGTGCCGCCGCCGAGTAAGCCAGCGTGTCGGTGCCATGGCAGATGATGAAGCCATCGTAGAGGGCATAGTTTTCCTGCACAGCCCTGGCCATCATCAACCAGTGCTCGGGGCCCAGATCGGTGCTGTCGATGCTGCACAGGTTCAGCGTTTCCGGGCAGCAGAGCTGCTGCAATTCAGGCAGATGGGCCAGCAGCTCTTCGCTGGTCAGAACGGGCTTGAGCCCCTGTGCGGTGCGCACACTGGCAATGGTGCCGCCGGTGGTGATAAAAAGCAGGCGCTGCTTGGACATAGATTCCCCTCCATGGTTGGTTTCACATTGTTTTCAGTATAGCACAAAAGTAGAAAGCTGTCATAGAAATTCAAGAAAGATTGTGTATAATAAAGAAGAAAGCTTGCCTTGAATTGCCAAAGGCTCTCCCTTTGGGAGAGCTTGCCGCGCAGCAGACTGAGAGGGCGAGCCAGTTAAAGGAGAAACAGCCATGCCAAATATCGTTATCATTGGTTCCGGCCCCGCCGGGGTGTCAGCGGCACTGTACGCCGCACGGGCCGGGGTGCAGACCACCATTCTGACCAAGGGCCCCGGTGCGCTGGACCGGGCCGAGCTCATCCAGAACTACTATGGCTTTGTCGAGCCCATTACCGGTGCGGAACTGGAACGCCGGGGCATCGAGGGGGCCAAAGCGGTGGGCGTGGAATTCGTCACCACCGAAGCCGTGGGCCTGACCTATACCGACAAACTGACCGTCGAGACACTGGCCGGGGACTTCCCTGCCGATGCTGTCATTCTGGCCACAGGCGCGTCCCGGGCGGCCCCCCGCATCCCGGGCATTGCAGGACTGGAAGGCCACGGCGTGAGCTACTGCGCCACCTGTGATGCCTTCTTCTACCGGGGCAAAGATGTGGCTGTACTGGGCAGCGGCGAGTACGCCCTGCACGAGGTGCAGGCCTTGCTGCCGGTAGTACGCAGCGTCACCCTGCTCACAGGCGGGGCCCCGCTGACGGCACAGTTCCCGCCGGAGGTAACGGTACGAACGGAAGCCGTAGAAGCCATTCTGGGCGAGGAACGGGTCACCGGCGTGCAGCTGGCTGGCGGTAACACGCTGGAGGTCTCTGGCGTGTTCGTGGCACTGGGCGTGGCGGGCAGCACCGCCCTGGCCCGGAAGCTGGGAGCCGAGGTGGACGGCAACAAAATCGTGGTGGATGAGCATATGCAGACCACCCTGCCGGGCCTGTACGCCGCCGGAGACTGCACCGGCGGGCTGCTGCAAGTGGCCAAAGCCGTGTACGAGGGTGCCTTGGCAGGCACCGAAGCCGCAAAGGCCGTGCGGAAATAAGACAGATACAAAAAGGGACGCTGTACCAGAAGTGATACAGCGTCCCTTTTCTCATTCCTTGTTTAGCTCTTGCAGCCAGATTCCTCTTCGATGCCGGTGAAATCATTGGCATCGGCGATCTTGGTTACGTCGAACTTGCCGTTCTCGTCCTTGGGAGCAGCGGCAGGGCCGGCCTCCACAGGGTTCACGGGCGTTTCATTGATCGCAGGCTTTTCCTCGGCGGGCTCCTCCGCGTGAGCGGCTTCCACCGCCGGGGCTGCGGGAGCGGTCTCGGGTTCAGCAGGAGCCTTTTCAAAGGCAGGGGGCCATGCGTCGCCGGGAGCAGTCTTCTCGGCTTCCTTGGCCTCGCCCTCGGCATAAGCTTCGGCAGTCTTTTCGGCTTCAGCGGGGTTCTTTTCAGCTTCCTCGGGGAACTCCACGTTTTCGACGTGGAGCGGATCCTTGTCGTTCAGAACTTTGTCCAGCACGT
>CALDLZ010000297.1 GCA_937915335.1 uncultured Faecalibacterium sp. | reverse complement strand
CGCAGGCCGATGGCTTTGCCTTCGACAACGCCCTGAACACCGCCATCCTGAGCAAGAAGGGCCGCAGCGTCAAGGCAGTGCGTGCCCTGCTGGACCTGGATGCCCTCAAGGACTCCAAGGACCGCACCACCGATATCTCCAAGGCACTGGAAGAGGCCGCAAAGGCAAACCCCTGGGCCTTTGGCGAGGCGGCAGAGGGCGGCGCTGGTTCCGTCCACGTTTCCAGCGGCACCGAGCACGGCACCCCGCCCACCGGGGATACTGACCCCGTGACCGCCGCTTTCCAGGCGATGAACCCCGATATCAAAATCGACTAAGAGAAAGGATATTTTATGGCACACGAAGCACAGGTTCGTTACTCCCAACTGGTTGACCTCAAGCTGCGCAAGACGCTGGTAAAGAAAGTCGGCGTGATCTGCAACAACCGCTATGAGGGCAGCCCCAAGGCGGGTTCCGTCAAGGTCCCCGTCCGTGACACTGAGGTGGTCGTGAACGACTACGACAAGGCCAAGGGCGCAAAGCAGACCAGCGGCGACACCACCTATCTCACCGTCAACATCGACCACGACAAGGCCGTGAACGAGATCATTGACGGTTTCGACGCTGAGAGCGTCCCCGGCAATCTGGTTGCCGACCGTCTGGACAGCGCCGGTTACTCCCTGGGCCTGCAGATGGATTCTGACGGCTCCACCGAATTGACCATCGCGGGCACCGCTTTCGGTACCACCACCGCCCTGACCGAAAAGACCATCTACGCCAACATCGTGGATGCCCGCACCCAGCAGTCTTCCATCGGTGTTCCCACCGCTGGCCGCTGGCTACTGGTCTCCCCCGACACCTACGGCCTGCTCCTGAAGAGCCCCGAGTTCATCAAGGCATCTGACCTGGGCGACGCTGTCGTTCAGACCGGTGCCGTGGGCAAGATCGCAGGCTATACCGTGTTCGAGGATTCCACCTTGGGTGAGAACGTGGAGTATGTGGCCGGTCATCCCAACTGGTTCGCCGTCATCGACGAGTGGGCCGTTCCCGTCCATGTGCAGGACCTGAGCGGTTCCGGCGATTTCATCGGCGCTTCCGCCGTGCAGGGCCGCAAGGTCTACACCTACAAGGTCACCAAGGCCCAGACCATCCTCGTGAAGAAGAAGGCAGGTTAAGGTATGCTCTACTGCACCTACACCCAGTACCAGGCCAACGGCGGCACGCTGGACGAGGCGGCCTTCACGCCGCTGTGCGTCCGGGCATCCAAGCTCATCGACCGGTACACCTTTGGCCGGGCGGAATCCCACGCCCAGGCCTGCACCAGCTGCGCCGAGGCGCTGGCCGATGCCTGCGCCCGGATCATCGATGCTATGAGCGCCGCGCAGAACGTCTGTGCCGTGCCCTGCGCTTCCAGCGTGTCCAATGACGGCTTTTCTGTCACCTTTGCCAGCGGGGCGCTTTCCGAGCGTCTGGCGGCAGAAGCGCAGGGCATCCTCGCCAACGCACTGGGCAATGACCCCCACGGCCTGCTGTATCGGGGGTGCTTCTGATGCAGTGCAGCGTTACCGTCGTCAACACCATCCACGACACGGCCACCGAGACCGACCGGGCCGTCTGTCACGTCATCCCCGGGTGCAGCTGGCGGGAGAAGCAGGACACCTCCAACGGTGACCCTCAGCGGGTGGTACACGTCCGGCTTCCCCCTGCTGCCGGGTATCTGCCCTACGCCCAATGGGCCAGGCTTTCCCCGGAGGAAAAGGCAGCGCACTGGACACTCAAGCGGGGCGGCAAGCTGGTGGTCGGCGCTGTCCGCAGCCTGACTGAAGCCGAGTACGCCGCCCTCGAAAAAACGCACGTCTGCTGCACGGTGGCGGCGGTCTCCGATAACCGGGAGCCGCTGCTGCCGCATTTTCATGTGGAAGGGAGTTGAGGGGATGAGCAAACCGATTTTCGACCAGCCCTATGGCTTGCGCTACAAAGTAGACGGCGTACAGATGCAGCTTTCCTGGCGGCCCGACTTCGGTGCCGAGAAAACTGCCGCCCTGCAAAAGGCCCAGTACGCTATGGCGCAGGAAGCGGCCCGGCTCATTGACAGTTATGTGCCACTGGATACCGGCACCCTGAAAAACAGCGTGCAGACCGCTTCCAAGTACGATGAGGGCCTTCTGGTGTACAACACCCCCTACGCCCGCAAGCAGTATTATCTGCATGCTGAGGGCAGCGACCTGCGCACCTTTATGGGCAACAAAGAGCGTGGGCAGGAAGCAGACAAATACAAGGGTCTGCGCGGCTCCTACTGGGGCCAGCGTGCCCTTGCGGATATGGGCGAGCATCTGGCCCTTTACGCCACCCGTGCTGTTACCATGTTTTGGGGAGGGATGGGCCACCTATGAGCGAGAAAGCCACCATCACAGCCATGCGGGAATGGCTCAAGTCCTGCCCGCTCATCGCCGGGGAACAGACCGAGAACGGGGCCGCGTTTCGCATCTCCGGGCTTTCCCCGGAGCCGGTGGCTGAGTTCTCCATTGAGGACAGCCCTACCGACCCGGTGCTGACCAACTACTTCTCGGGCCGGAACATGGCAAAAAGCTATGTGTTCCTGAGCCGCCGGGAGTACAGCGAAGCCCAGAGTGTCCAAATCGCCAACAGCGGCTTTTTTGAGCAGCTGACCGACTGGGTACTTGCCCAGAACGACCGGCACGCTCTCCCTAAACTGGAAGCCCCCAAGCAGCCCCTCAGCGTGTCTGTCACCGCCTCGGGCTATATCGTTACCAGCAGTGCCGGAAGCTGTAAGATGCAATTACAGCTCCGGCTCGTTTATTACCAACCGAAAGGAGTTTCAACATGACTGTTACTGAAGCTGTTACCGCCTCCGGCATCACCCCCAGCGCTGAGTACAAGGGCATCGAGAACACCGATGACTTTGTGCTGGCCATCTGCACCGAGGACGGCAAGAAGGATTCCGTCAAGGACTGGACCGTCTGCGCTGACCATGTGCGGGAGCATTCCGGTGCCCTGAACGCTTCCACCTCCGACAACACCTACATCCGCACCGGCCCCGTCACCACCAAGGGCAGCGTCCAGCGCACCCTGGCCATTAACGGCGATCGCTGCAAGGGTGACGCGTTCCAGGATTTTATCCTGGGCCATGAGATGATCTATGGCTCCGGCCAGAGCGTCATCCTGCCCTACATCTATTTCTCCCTGCGCACCGGCGAGGGCGAAAAGGGCGAGGCCGCTTTCATCGTCACTTCTGACGTAGGCGGCGCTGCCGGTGCCATTGCCACCTTTGCCTGTGATGTGAAGGGTATCGGCACCCCTGCCAAGTTCGATTATTCCACCGCTGTGGCGGGCTGATCTGCCCGTGTTCCTGTGCCCTCGTCCTGACCGGCGAGGGCTTTTTTGATAGGAGAAACCCATGAAAGTTTTTGATAAAGAATTTGCGTTTTCCAGCCTGAATGCCAACGACATTGAATGTCTGGAGCAGGCAAAGGCAAAGCTGGACAAAGCCGAGGAAGCCGAACGCCAGCGCACACAGCAGAACCCCAACATGAGCTATGCCGATGGCCTCCGTGGCCAGTGCCGCATCATCGAAGCCTTTATCGACGATGTGCTTGGCGCTGGCGCTGCGGCATCCCTGGGACTGGACGGCAATGACCTGGGCAAAGCCCTGACCGTGATGACCGAGCTAACCCGGGCCGCAAATCAGGAAAAACAGCAGTTCGACCCCAGCATTCTGGCCCCTCAGCTGAACCGTGAGCAGCGGCGCAAGGAAAAGCGCCGCCGTCACCATGGCTGATATCCTGCTGGAACCGCTGCCCACCGAATGGGAGGGCCGGGCCATCAACTGGGATTTCCGGCCCATGGTCTGGCTGTCGAACCAGTACCAGCGCAAACGGGAGAAAAGGGACACCCTTGCCCTTGCGCAGGAAGCGTTCCGGCGATTTTACCGGGAGCCTGTCCCGCCACAGCTGGCCCCGGATGCCTATGAAAGCCTGCTGCGCTTCTACCACGGTGCTGACCCTCCCAAAGGCTCCGGCGGCAAAGGCGGCGGTTCCGGCGAGCTTGCCATGGATTTTGCCTACGACGCGGACTATCTGACTGCCGCATTCCAGCAGGCCTATCACATCGATCTGACGGCAGAGCGCATCCACTGGTGGCGTTTTCTGGCCCTGCTGCGGGGCCTGCCGGAAGAAACCACCCTGGCGAAGATCATGTCCTGGCGCACCATGGACACCTCCGGCATGGAGGGCAGGCAGCGCCAGCAGTACGAGGATCTGAAGGAAACCTTTGCCCTGCCCAAAGAATTGCGGCACACCCGGGCGGCTGTCACAGTGGCCGACCACAATGCCGCCTTCCTGCAGCGGCTCAGGCACGGCGATGATAAGGAGGTGAGCGCTCCCAATGGCTGATTTCAGTATCACCGGCGACGTTCGGTTGAACAGTGACCCGGCGGAACAAAGTGTCAACAAATGGACAGTGGCCGCCGGGCAGATGATCGCCGACTTTGCCCGGAAAGCGGCGGACGCTCTGACCAGCGTGGTCAAAAGCGGCCTGTCTTACAACCGGGACATGGAGAGCTACCTGACCAATTTCAAGGTCATGCTGGGCGACGAACAGCTTGCCGCCGAGAAGCTGGAAGAGATCCGCAAAATGGCAGCATCCACGCCGTTCACCCTGTCCGACCTGACCGACGGCACCCAGAT
>CALDLZ010000296.1 GCA_937915335.1 uncultured Faecalibacterium sp. | reverse complement strand
TGCGGAGCGGAAGAATCTCTGCATCCTGATGGACTGCCATCTGACCAGCTTTTTCAGCGATGCACTGAGCGAGAAGATCATCCTCGTGCTGATCTCTAACATTGAGGCGGGGGATGAAAGGCAGTTTGTGCCCTGGCCGGTCTCTCTGCCGGGCGAAAACAGATACTTCCGCAACTCGTTCATCGGGGCGTATATGGGTTTTTTCAACAGCTGGCGTTATGGAAACTTTGCGGAGCGTCCAGAAGATCTTGCTAAGTGCATGGCTTCGTTCTATCTTCACTGAGGAGGGTGAAACGGAATGGCAGACTTGCTGAAAAATGGTCATCTCCCGGCGGAAGCGTTCCGGCTGGTCTATTTAAGGATGACACGAATCCCCGGCGGCTGGCGGCGTCATCCGGATTACGAGATCTTTTACCACATGAACGGGCCCATTGCTTTTGAGGTGGAAGGGGAGCTCTACCCGTTACAGCCGGGGGATTTCCTGCTGCTGCCACCGGGTGTGGAGCACCGGGCAACCGGGCCGCAGATGCCGGAAGAAACTCCATACGAAGGCGCGTTGATGCGGCTGGAGCCGGAGTTGATCGACTACATCGAACCGCTGTTTGATGATGGAAAAAAGATTTCAGACTGCTTTGCCAAGCGGAAAACCGGGTATCTTCTGCGTCTGCCCAGAAATCAGCGCCGCATCAATGGCGGTATGATGAAGCGCCTGTATGATGCGCTGAAAATGCCAGAACAGTATGGACATGCTGTGAATATCGTCAGCCTGTTGGCGCTGTTTCTGGTAAATCTCTATAACAATGACGCAGAGTTCCGGAACCAGCGGAGTGCAGGTGACCGGAATCTGGCCGAGAACGTGCGGGAGTACATTGACCGCTACTATGCCTCCCCGCTGAATCTGGATCAGCTGGCGGAGCTTTTCTTTGTCAGCAAGTATCACCTGATGCACGATTTCAGCCACAGTACAGGTATCAGCGTTTACCGGTATATCATGCAGCGGCGTCTTCAGGCGGTGTGCGAGCTGCTGGAGAAGGATGTCCCGCCCAGCGAAGCCTACCAGCAGTGCGGCTTTAGGGACTATGCAAACTTTTACCGTGCCTTTCGCAGTGCGCTTGGGCAGAGCCCCCGGGAGTATGCCCAAACCCACCGGAAAGATACCGTCACGGAAAATAATCTATAACACAAAAATCCCCTTAGGGACTTCTGGACAGCGATGCCAGAGCTCTGAGGGGATTTTTGTGTATTTTACCGAGAATTGATAGCCGCCGGATGCGGAAATCAGATCTCAATCATTCCATTTTCATCCTTGGGAATCGGAAACGCAATCAGAAGGTCAATCAGTGCAAACGCCAGACCAAGGCCTGTCCAGCCGACAAGCAGGTAGAAGATGCCCAGCTTCCAGCGGTGCTCGAAGAAGCGGTGCGCGCCACACCAGCCCAGGAAGATGGTGAGCAGGACATAGATGCGCTTATCTACCTTGTGGCGGGGACGGTTCTCCTTCCAGTCAGCATACTTCTGCAGCATGCGCACGAGGAAGTTCTGCTTCTGGTGCGGGACACCGGCTTCATCTTCGGCCTTGTACAGCTCATCCTCCAGTTGTGCCATCTCGCTCAGACGGGTTTCCTTCTCATCGTTGCTTTTCAGGCGGGGAACAACAGGACGAATGTAGAATGCAGGGATGCCAACCTCTTTCTGTTGGAGCGGTGTCAGGCGACAGAGCACCTCGTTGTCATATTCGT
>CALDLZ010000295.1 GCA_937915335.1 uncultured Faecalibacterium sp. | reverse complement strand
CTTCGGCGGTAAAGGTATAGTTGCTCGCCGCGTCCGGCTGGCTGATGAGCAGGGTGTCGTTCCAGCTCTCGCCGTCCGACTGCAGCAGCTGCACGATCTTCTGGAGCATCGTGTCCAGATCCTCGTCGCCCATCAGCAGCTTGTTCAGCACCACGTTATAGCCCGTGACACTGGTAGCGATGCGCTCGCCCCGGCTGTCCACGATATCGCCGCGGGCCGCCGTCACCGTGAAGTTATAGTCGGTGGTGTTGGTGGCCTGGGACTTGAACTTATCACCGTTGACCAGCTGCAAAAAGATGAGCCGCAGCCCGTACAGCGTCATCAGAACGCAGGCGGCAGAGATCAGAACACGCATCCGCCGGATGGCGGTTTTCCGTTCGTCTTGGTTCATTCATGCTCCTCCCGGCGCGGGGTGCGTTACACCACGCCGTTGTCGATCTTGAATTTTTCATGGGTACGGCGCACCGCCCAGAACAGCGGGAAGCACACCGGGATGCTCAGCACCGCCGTGGGCAGCACGAACCACAGCCAGCGGCCCGCCGCCCCGGCATAGCCGGGCATGTAGTAAAAGAACAGCCAGTCCAGCGTAAGCACCAGCAGGGCCGCCGCCGTGGCAATGACTGCAAAGTTCAGGGCAGAATTTTTGAAATAGAGCTGCACCACCACCGAGACGGCAAAGCAGAGCAGCATGAGCTCCAGTGCCAGCATTCCCACGGTGCGCCCGGCCAGCCAGTCCCACATCAGACCGCAGACGGCCCCGAAAACAGGCCCGGCGAACTCGCCCTCAAAGACGGACACCGCCAGTGCCAGCGGCAGCAGCCAGAGCGGTTTCGCCGCCCCAAACTGGAACAGCCCGGGCACGGACTGCAGCACCGTGCAAAGGAGCCCCAGCAGCGCGTAGCACCCCCACTTGAAGATCTGACCCCGGCTGCGTTTCCGGCGTGATTCCATACAGGCTCCTCCTCAGAAACTGGTAATGATGAAGGCATGGCGCACCGTGCGGGGGTCGGTGCCGGGCTCGATGACGGCAATGGTCGATTTGCCGCTGACCTCGGGCACCAGCTCCTTGACCACGCCCACCAGCAGGTCGGACGGGAATACCCCGCCCAGGCCGGTGGTGATGATCTGATCCCCCTTCTCCGTCAGGGTGCTGCGGGAAAGGTTGGTCAGGACGCACAGGCCATCGGCGGCATAATCCGAGCTGCCGGTGACGATGCCGTTGTCCCGGGTGCGGGACACGACTCCCGCCGCGTTGAAGTTGGGGTGCAGAATGGTCATCACCTTGCAGCTGGTGGGCTCGGCTTCCACCCCCATGCCCAGCAGATAGCCCTGGTCGCTGATCACCGCATCATTGACGGCCACGCCATCCCGCGTGCCGCGGTCCAGCGTGAAGCCGTAGAAAGAATCCAGCGGGTCACGGCCAATGACAAAGCTGGACAAGTAGCTCATCTCGGGCCGCTGGCTCTGGATGGTTTCCAGCGCCTTGTAGGCCTCGTTCTCAGCCTTGACACGATCATAATCCACCATCTGCTGGCGCAGCTCGGCATTTTCTGCTTCCAGCTGTGCATTCTGATCCATCACCTCATCAATGCGGGCATATTTTTCCCACACCGAGCCGATGCCGCCGCTGAGGGCGGCTGTTACCTTCTGGACAGGGGTCAGCACTACGCTGAGCAGCTCCTGCGGGGCAGCGGTCAGGCGGCCGTTTGCGCCCGCATAAGCCATGATGCCCACCAGAA
>CALDLZ010000294.1 GCA_937915335.1 uncultured Faecalibacterium sp. | reverse complement strand
TAGCGGACACCTCTCTTTATACATCCATAAACGGTAGGACGTTCATTTCAAGTCAATGTTTCGTATAATGTATATACCATAACTTACAATAGATTGCAAGAAAAATTTTTCGAGTTGCAAAAATGACCGTCCAGACAAGGACGGCCACTTTTGCAGAATGGAGAATTGCTGTTTATAATGAAGGAGAAGATAATAGCTCAAATTTGCTGTTTCTCTTGAATCAATGCTTCGAGATGCAGGCTCTTTTCAATGGGCGTATAGACGGCCATCATGGCCAGCAGATTAGGGACCCACAATCCGGTCAGCAGAAACACGAACGCACAGCGCGGAATGAGAAACGCCATCAGCAGCCAGTAGCCCAGCTGAAAAGCCGCCGAAAGTGCGGTCTGCGGCAGAAAGCCGAGGGACATCCGAACGCAGTTGGAAAGTTTTTTACTGATAGAACTATCAAACAGAGCGTTCTGCATCCAGAAATAGCTGCCCAGTGTCAGCAGAATCACAATATCCAGAAGCAAAACAAGCGCAAAGCTGGCAGATACATCAGTCATCTGCGGCAGGACAAAGGCCGCATAGCCGATCAGGGCCCACAGTGCGGTGAAGATGCTGCCGGGAAGAAGGCTGCTTTTGAAGTTCTGTTTCCAAACCCGCTTGTAGGTGTACCACCAAAAGCCCGGCTCATCCCGCAGGGCGCGGAGGATGGTGTCGTAGAGGCCGGTCAACGCTGGGCCCACCAGCCAGCCGGTACAGCAGGCGGCCAGCAGGCAGAGTGGCAGACTGCCCATCCAGAGGGAAAGGCCAACCAGAACCGCTGCCGGGACACAGGCCAGCAGTGCCAGCGAGCCGGACAGAAAAATGCCGTCCAGATCGCGGCTCAAAATTTCAACCAACCGGGCAAGGCCCTTTTTGCGGGGCGTATCCGGGCTGATGCCAGCACCTTCCGGCATATATTCTGACCGACCAAACAGCATTCTTCTTCCTCCTGTCCTACCTCTCTATGGCTTTATTGTAGCATAGCAAAACGAAAAGCGGTTGCACAAAAGCGATGGACTTCTTGAAGAAAACCGGCATTTTGATTTGGATTATTCGGGCTGTGCGCCAACCTGAACAGTCACATTTTCAAAGCTGACGTTCTGGCAGTGCTGCATCTGGATGTTCTGGGCAGGGCCGCTGTTACCTTCCAGAACCACATCCTTGAACCGGACGTTCTTCACCTCATATCCCGGCTCGTTGAAGCCTTTCAGTTCAATGGCCGGGCAGGAATGCCACACATGGTCGTGGTCAATGTAACGACCCAACAGGGTCACCCGCTCATAGTGGAAATTTTCCAGCATGGGCGGCACAGGCGAACCGATGCCATCATCGTTGTATCCTACCGAATGCACCATCACATGGGAGAGCGTACAGTCCCGCACTTCCACGTCCCGGACATAGCCGCCGCGCTTTTTCGTGGCTTTGATCTCCAGTCCCGAGGTAGACACGGCCATGTCACAATCCCAGATCTTCACATCTTCCACGCCGCCGCTCATCTCGCTGCCAATGCAGATGCCGTGGCCGAAATCGCTGTGGCAGTCGAACACCCGGATGTGTTTCGTCGTGCGGTTGATGGCGTTGCCCTCCGGGTTCTTGCCGGATTTGATGGCAACGGCATCGTCGCCGGTGCAGAATTCACAGGCGAAAAGCGTGCAGTTGGTGGAGGAATCCGGGTCCCAGCCGTCGCCGTTCCACACACCATCGGACTGGATGGTGCAGTGATCGGTCACGATCTGGTCGGAGTAGATCATGTGCAGGTTCCAGCTTGCTCCGTTGGCAAAGGTCAGCCCCTGCATCCAGATGTTCTTGCAGTTGCTCATATTGACAAGCCGTGGACGCACACGCCCCGGAATCGTATCGGCGTTTTCGCAGGTAGAAACCAATTC
>CALDLZ010000293.1 GCA_937915335.1 uncultured Faecalibacterium sp. | reverse complement strand
TGACCAGAACGTAGCCGGGGAACAGCTTGTGCTCCACCATACGCTCCTTGCCGTCCTTGATCTCAGGCACCATCTCGGTAGGAACCTTGATGTCACAGATCAGGTCCTGCAGATGGCGGTTTTCCACCATGGTCTGTAAGTCGTTCGCAACCTTATTCTCGTAGCCGGAATAAGTGTGGACTACATACCAAAGGGCCTCATTGGACTGTTCTTCCATTTTGGTTAAGCCTCCGTTTCAAGATGAATCATGCGCCGATGATCAGGCCCAGGATGCCGCCGAAAATGGCATCCAGTGCGATCATCACAACGGCTGCGATCGCCACGGTCACGAGCACGACGATGGTGTTGGTCTTGACGTCTGCCTTAGACGGCCACACGACCTTCTTCAGTTCGCTCTTCGTGTCGCGGAAGAACTTTGCGATGTTGCCGCCAAAGTTCTTCATTCTGGCTACAAAGCCCGGCTTTTTCTCGGTTTTGTCTGCCATGATGCGTCCGCCTTTCTTACTTCGTCTCGCGGTGAACCGTGTGCTTCTTGCAGAAACGGCAGTACTTCTTCATCTCAAGACGAT
The DNA here is from genome assembly GCA_937915335.1 of uncultured Faecalibacterium sp. Lineage (GTDB taxonomy): Bacteria > Bacillota > Clostridia > Oscillospirales > Ruminococcaceae > Faecalibacterium. Next base: position 3,882 of record CALDLZ010000293.1, on the reverse strand, counting down.
CGGGGTTGTTCTTCTTGTTCTTCGTGGTGTTGTAGTTGCGCTGCTTGCACTCGGTGCAGGCCAGAGTGATTTTAACGGTCATTTGTTGACACCTCCATTATAACGGTTGTTTTGAACCTCCCTCGGCTTGCGGTGCACGCCCAAAAAGCAGGGCGCACTTAATAACCCCGCAAAAGAGGTAATATCATTGTATCACGCGTTTTGCCATCCGTCAAGAATATTTTTTGCGTTTTTGAGACTTTTTTGAAAAATTTTCTGCCGACATATACGGCAGCCCCCGTGCGGCGGAGGATGCCCGGCGGTAAATCTTGAATTCCCTGCATATATATTGTATAATAAAGTGTCTATAACCCTTTATAGAAATTCCGGCCCCACCGGGCCACCAGATCAGGAGAGATCACAATGCAATCTGAAAAGAAGCTCTGTGTCGTCGTGCTGTTCGGCGGCATGTCCAGCGAGCACGAGGTCAGCCGCGTGTCCGCCGGTACGTTTGTAGATAACCTGGACCCCGCCCGCTACGAGGTTCTGACCGTGGGCATCACCAAGGAGGGCCGCTGGCTCTGCACCGAGGCCACCAGCGCCCAGATGGCCGATGGCAGCTGGGAAGCGCTGCCCGGCAATATGCCCTGTGTCATCAGCCCTGACCGCGCCGACCACGGCATGATCCTGTTCACCCCGTCCGGCCAGGTGGAAAAGCTGCATGTGGATGTGGTCATCCCCGCTCTCCACGGCCTGTGGGGCGAGGACGGCACCGTGCAGGGCCTGCTGGAGCTGGCAGGCATCCCTTACGTCGGCTGCGGCGTGCTGGCAAGTGCTGTCTGCATGGATAAGGCAGTGGCCAACGCCCTGTTTGATGCAGCTGGCATCCCGCACACCAAGTGGCTGAGCGCCTGCCGCTGGGAGATCGAGAACGATCTCGAGGGCGTGTGCGATGGTGCCATTGCCAAGCTGGGCTGGCCCATCTTCGTCAAGCCCGCCAACGCCGGTTCCAGTGTGGGCATCACCAAGGCCCATGACCGTGCCGAGCTCAAGCAGGCCATCGCTTTGGCCCTTGAGAACGACCATAAAGTGGTGTTCGAGGCTTTTGTGGATGGCCACGAGGTCGAGTGCGCCGTCATCGGTTCTGACCCTGCCGTGGCTACCCGCCCGGGCGAGATCCTGGCCGGTGCCGAGTTCTACACCTATGACGACAAATACAAGAACGGCGTGAGCCAGGTGGTCATCCCGGCCAAGCTCAGCGAGGAAAAGCTGGACGAGGTCAAGACCTACGCCGCCATGGCCTACACCGCCCTGAACTGCGAGGGGCTGGCCCGCTGTGACTTCTTTGTGGAGCACGGCACCGACAGAGTGATGATCAACGAGATCAACACCTTCCCCGGCTTCACCCCCATCAGCATGTACCCCAAGCTCATGGAGCATGAGGGCACTCCTGTGCCTGCCCTGATTGATCATCTGATCTCGCTTGCGCTGGAAAGGACGGAAAAGCAGCATGGATAACCGCCCCATCGGCGTATTTGACAGCGGCCTGGGCGGCCTGACCGGCGTACGGGAGCTGCGTAAGCGGTTACCCCGCGAGGACATCGTCTACTTTGGCGATACCGGCCGGGTGCCTTACGGCAGCCGCAGCCCGGAGACGATTTTGCAGTATGCCCGGCAGGACATCGCGTTCCTGCTCTCCAAAAACGTCAAGTGCATCATGGCCGCCTGCGGCACGGTGTCCAGCACCTACCCCGCCGCCGAAGCTGCCGCTCTGCCGGTGCCTTATCTGGGTGTGGTGGATGCCGCTGCCCGGGAGGCTGCTTTTGCCACCCGGAACCGGCGCATCGGTGTCATCGGCACCGCCGCCACCATCCGCTCCCGCAGCTACGAGACCCTGCTGCGCAAGCTGGTGCCCGGCGTGGAGATCACGGCCCGGCCCTGTCCCCTCTTTGTGCCGCTGGTGGAGGCAGGCTATGTGGACCACAGTTCTGCGGACAAACAGGAGATCACCCGGCTGGTCATTGCTCAGTATCTGACCGAGATCCGGGATGCCGGGGTGGACACCCTGATCCTGGGCTGTACCCATTATCCCCTGCTCAAGACCATGATCGGCGAGTTCATGGGCCGCGACGTGGTGCTGGTGGATCCCGCCAAAACTGCCGCCCACCATCTGGAACGCATCCTGAGCGAGCGGGGACTCAAGGCCGACCATCCCGCCGGGCAGGCCCACTTCTACGTCAGCGACGCGCCGGACGGGTTCGTGCAGACAGCCGATCTGTTCCTGGGCGAGTACAAGGGCGGCGAGGTGGAACAGATCGCCATTGACAAATATTAAAGCGAAGGAACACAAAACTGTGAGCACTGCACGCAACGAAGATTACCGCATCCAGATCAAGAGCGTCTCGGAACAGTTCGAGCACATGGAGCCCGTGCCCGCCGAGGAGACCGAAAAAATCGAGCTGATGACCTATGGCAGCTTTCTGAAAAAGGCCGGCTCCTACTATATTACCTATAAAGAGACGGAGACCATCGGCTTTGCAGACTGCACCACCACCATCAAAATTGCCGAGGATGGCAGCCGGGTCGCTCTGCTCCGCTTCGGCAAGGTCAACACCCAGCTAGTCATCCAGCGGGACTACCGGAACATCTGCTACTATGAGACCGAGGTAGGCCCCCTCACGCTGGGCGTGACCGGCGACGGCATCAAGTGTGATCTCTCGGACCCCGAGGGCGGCACGGCAAAGTTCAGCTACCTGCTGGATGCCGATGACCCCACAGCTCTTATCAATCGGACAACGCTTGAGATTCAGGTTGAAAAAGCAAACTGAAACCCGTGAAAGGATAAAACAATGACAGACTTTGAAAAGACCTACCAGAACTACAACCCCCGGGCGGCAGCGCTGGCCGAGGCCCGGGCACTGCTGACCCAGGCCGCCAAGGCCGCCATGGCTGACGGCACCCTGCCCGAGGCCGACCTGCCCGCCTTTATCGTGGAGATCCCCGCCGACACGAAGAACGGCGATATCGCTTCCAACATCGCCATGGCCGGTGCCCGCACCTGGCGCAAGGCTCCCAAAATGATTGCTGATGCCATCCTGACCCACCTGCCTTCTATCGAGAACGGCGTGTTCGCCAAGGTGGAGGTGGCCGGCCCCGGCTTCATCAACCTGTTCCTGTCCCAGAGCTTCTGGGCCGGCGTGGTGCTGGGTGCCTGCTCCAACAAGGAATATGGCCGCACCGATTACGGCAAGGGTGCCAAGTACAACGTGGAGTTCGTTTCCGCCAACCCCACCGGCCCCATGCACATGGGCAACGCCCGCGGCGGTGCTCTGGGCGACTGCCTTGCCGCTGTGCTGGACTGGTCCGGCTATGACGTGACCCGTGAGTTCTACATCAACGACGCAGGCAACCAGATCCAGAAGTTCGGCAAGAGCCTGGCCGTCCGTTATCTGCAGCACTACTGCGGCGAGGAAGCCTATCCCCTGCCCGCCGAGTGCTACCAGGGCGGTGATATCAAAGTGCTGGCCGGTGAGTTTGCCGACATCAACGGCGACAAATACGTTGCCGCCTGCAAGGGTATGGACGAGGAGACCCTCTTTGCCAGCGAGGCCTTTGAGACCCTGAAGAACGCTCTGGTGGATTACGCCCTGCCCAAGAACATTGCAGCCCTCAAGCGCGACCTGGGCAAGTACCGCATCAACTACGATGTGTGGTTCCACGAGAGCACTCTGCACCAGTCCGGCGCTGTCATGGACGTGGTGAACAAACTGCTGGAACTGGGTGCCTGCTACAAGGCCGAGGATGGTGCCATCATGTACCGCAGCGCCCAGTACGCCGCCAAGTACGGCACCGTCAACAAGAAAAAGACCGAGGACGGCACCGAGGAGGAGGCCAAGGACGAGC
>CALDLZ010000292.1 GCA_937915335.1 uncultured Faecalibacterium sp. | reverse complement strand
AAGCCATCCTGACCCGGGACGAGGCTCATGCTGCCCTCTTCACGGCGGCAGTGGACAGTGCGGCAGTCTACGTCAACTGCTCCACCCGCTTCACCGATGGCGGCGAGTTCGGGCTGGGCTGTGAGATGGGCATTTCCACCCAGAAGCTCCACGCCCGGGGCCCTATGGGGCTGGAAGAGCTGTGCAGCTACAAGTACATCATTCATGGCAGCGGACAGATCCGCTGAACAGGATAAAACCGAAAAAGCTTTCCATCTTTTTCTCGTGCAGGCCGTTGTCCTTCCATAGCGGCCTGCACTTTTGTTTTATTCGGATGGACTGTTTTTGTATCAAGAACACTTTCGCTCGAGATTTGGGAAATATTTTTTCTGGCAGCAGCGTGATGTATTTTTCATTTCGCCGTTCTGTACAAAATAAAGGTCATACTTTTGCCGTCATTTCGGGTAAAAATCTCAAAATTTCTCTTGACATCTCCTGTTTCGACGGTGTACAACTATATTGGAAAGTTTGGAACCGAGTTCATGGGTTGAATCGGTTCAGTATTGCGAACTGTCCTTCCTGCAACAGCAATTCTTCAAATTTGTAACGTCCGCATTTCGACACTTATAGCAAAGGAGAGAGCGAATTATGACAATTGCCATTCTTGCACATGATTCCCGCAAAGAACTTGCACTTCAGTTCTGCACCGCCTACAGTGGTATCCTGTCTCGGAATACTGTCATTGCCACCGGTACCACAGGCCGTATGATTCAAAAAGCCACGGGCTTGCCCGTGCATTGTTATCTCTCCGGAAAGCTGGGCGGCATCCAGCAGATCACCGCCCGTGTCGCCTGCGATGAGATCGATCTGGTTCTGTTCTTCCGCGACCCGCTCAGGGCGGATAACGGCAGCTCCAATGAGCAGAACCTGCTCCGCCTGTGTGATATGCACAGCGTACCCATTGCCACCAACATTGCCACCGCCGAGGTTCTGCTCCGTGGTATGGATCAGGGCGATCTGGATTATCGCGAAGGGATGCACCCGCCGGTGATCGAGCCTTTGGCCACACCCCGCCGTGCCGTGTGCTGAGAATTGCCTGGCATTTCATTTTGTGTATAGAGGGAAAACAAAACAGCGCCGCGGAAGTTTTTAAGGCTTCCGCGGCGCTGCATTTTTATACGGTTTTCAGGGGAGTTTTGATTATTCCAGACCGCCCATCTGCTTGATGGCCTTGATCGCAAAGGTCAAGGTACGGCCCATGGCCACGCCTGCCATCAGGCAGGGGTAGTTGTTGGCAAAGAAGCTGCCGGACATATCACCGGTGACATACAGACCGGGCATAGGCTCGTTATTGGTATCCAGAGCCTGGCCCTTTTCGTTGATGGCAATCCCCTGCTCGGTGCACAGCAAAGAAGCACCCAGCCAGCAGCCATAGAACGGAGCCTGACGGATCGCGCTCAGACGATAGGCGGGCTTGCCGAAGTCCTCATCGTTCTGGTTGTCGTACAGCTCGTTATAACGGTCAACAGTGGCCAGGAAGGTATCCTTTGCCTCGCCGGTGAAGCCCAGCTTGTCGGCCAGTTCCTCGATGGTATCGCAGACGAACAGTGCACCGGCTGCAACAGCTTCATCGACCTTACTCTGGAAGTAAGCTTCGCCGCCGTTTCGGGTCTGGGCAGAACAGCCGATGGTGTGGAAGCGCTTTGCGTCCTCCAGAACGTTGGCATCGCAGATCTGTGCGTAAACACGGCCCGGCTGATGAGCAGCGGCGTAGACGATGTCATTGTAGGGGCTGCTCTCGTTGGCGAAACGCTCACCGCGGCGGTTGACCTTCAGGAAGGGCTGAGTGCCGGGGTTATACTGACGGATCTTGCCGGGGAAAGCCTTACCGCCGAAAGCACTGTCGCTCTCCACATAGCCGGCATCCACACCGGGAGCCACGATACCACGGTCGAACAGCATGGGAGCAGCTTCCTTGTCCATGTTAGCACCTGCCCAGACAGCGGCACGGATGCCGTAGCCCTTGTCGGCAGGAGAATAAGAGCAGGCAGTGGTGACGGAAGTGCCCAGGGGATCCAGCTGCTCCATCATGTAGGGGTTGCCGGGGAAACCGCCGCAGGCCAGCAGAACGCCCTTGGCTGCATTATAGCGAATGAAATGGTCATCCTCCGTGCTCTGTGCGATGACACCGGTGATGCGGCCGGTAGAATCCTTCTCCAGCTTTGCCAGGCTGGTCTTGAAGTCAACATCATAGCCCAACTCACGGATGTAATCCAGCAGCAGCTCGTTGCGGGCTGCACCGCTGGAACGATCATAGGTGTACTCGATCTCCGGGTACATGTAATCGGTGTTGTGTTCAGCGTTCTCAGCAGGCCACTTTGCCTCATCGCCGTAGGTATAGACCATCTTGACACCGTACTTGTCTTCCATGATGGAACGGATGAACTCGATCATCTCGCCGGATTCGTTGATCCAGGTCTTGACCACGCGCTGATCGCACTTGCCGGAAGCGTAACGGGAGATCTCGCTCAGCAGCTTGGCACGGTCCATCTTGATGCCCTGTGCCTGTGCGCCGAAGCCATCCACAGCGCCGACCCAGTGACGGGTATCCTGCACGTTGCCGTTCTGCTCGATGACACGGAAGTCCAGGCCGTTGGCGGCAGCGTAAGCAGCAGCACCCATACCGCCGTTGCCGGCACCCACGATCAGGATATCAGTATCCACGGTCTCGGTGATGGCAGCCTCGTCGATGTCAGGCTCCTTACCCAGCCAGTCGGTCTCATCGCCGGTAGGCAGCTGGACAGAGGAAACAGTGACCTCACCCTTTGCCTGTGCAAAGCAGCTCTTGGCGGCTTTCTTGACGGCATCAGAGGTGATGGTAGAACCGGAAACACCGTCGATCTCATCGGAACCGGCGTTCAGCAGCTGGTTCTTCAGCTCCTCGGCAGC
>CALDLZ010000291.1 GCA_937915335.1 uncultured Faecalibacterium sp. | reverse complement strand
CTCCTTCATCACCACGCCGATGTACTTGGCAGCGGAGCCGTAACCGGGGGTGTGGTCAGTAACCATCAGGTCGTTGTCGATGGTCTTGGGCACACCCATGAAGCGGATGTCGCTCTGGATGCGTGCGCCGTACTCGGCCAGCTTGCCGATGGTATCCATGGAGTCGTTGCCGCCGATGTAGAAGAAGTAGCCAATGTCCAGCTTCTCCAGAATGGCGAACAGCTTCTTATACACGGCCTCGTCATCGTGCCAGTCGGGCAGTTTGTAGCGGCAGCTGCCCAGGAAGCTGGACGGGGTGCGCTTCAGCAGCTCGATATCCAGATCATCGGTCAGCACGGTGGACAGATCCACCACGCGCTCTTCCAGCAGACCGGCAACACCGTTGCACATGCCGTAGACGATCTCCGCACCGCGGCTCTTGCAGCTCTCAAACACGCCTGCCAGACTGGAATTGATGACGGAGGTAGGGCCGCCAGACTGACCAACGATTGCATTTTTACCCATGATGATTTCTCCTTTTCTTCTGTTTCGGCTTTATATTATCGTGCAGGAACACGAAAACAGACCATGCGGGGGAAGGGTGCGCGAATGAAGCTCACAGACGAATGTGGCGCGGGGTGCCATTGACATAAACCGGTGTTACTTCGTCCAGAATGAGCGGGCGAGCATACTCCTCAAATGCCGCCGTCACCTGCATCCCGTCGGGGGTGATCCACTCCAGCGGCACCTTTTTCTCAAGGTTTGCCACCTGCTGTACGTCCACCGATTCGGTGATGCACTGGTAGGGATAGTTGGAGATGCGCTTGAGTGAGATCATCCGTCCGGTCTCGCCCGCAAAAGCGGCGGAAGCTGCCGCACCGCCCACGGCGTAGGCCTCGTTCACATCGGTGCGGCTGGCCAGATGGCTGGCGCAGCGCTGCAAGGTCGAGAATTCAATGGCACGGCTCTTGCAGTTCAGGTTGTCGTGGATGAGGTCAGAGAGATACCGGCTGGTGCCGCTGAGAATGGCCTTGTGACCAAAGGCATCCAGCTGCCCGGCGGTGGAGACCAGATCACACAGATAGGTGCCGTCAGCGGTCTTGACGCCCTCGCTGGCGGCAATGATGACATTGGGCTTGACCCGCTGCAGCTCGTCTACCTTGGCCAGGAACTTGTCCGGGTCAAAGGGAACCTCGGGCAGCAGGATAAGGTCAGGGCCCTCGCAGTCATCGCCGCCGGCCAGGCAGGCTGCACCGGCCAGCCAGCCCGCGTGACGACCCATGATCTCGGCCACCGTCACACTGCGGATGTTGTAAACCGAGGAGTCACGGATGACTTCCTTTAAGATAGTGGCAATGTACTTGGCGGCAGAGCCATAGCCGGGGGTGTGGTCAGTCAGGCAGAGGTCGTTATCGATGGTCTTGGGTACACCGATGAACCGGACGCTGCTGCCGACCTGCGCGCCATAACGGCTCAGCTTTGCAATGGTGTCCATCGAGTCGTTGCCGCCGATATAGAACAGCGCACAGATATCGTACTTGTCAAACAGGGTGAACAGCTTGATGAACGGGGTAGAGTCCACATCCGGGTCAGGCAGTTTGTAGCGGCAGCTGCCCAGATAGCTGGATGGGGTGCGCTTGAGCAGTTCAATGCTCATGCGGTCATCCAGCAGGACATTCAGCTCCAGCATCTCCTCCTTGAGCAGGCCCTCGATGCCGTATTTCATGCCGTAGACCTTATCGGCACCCAGACTGCACGCGGCTTTGTACACGCCCGCCAGGCTGGAATTGATGACGGCTGTGGGGCCGCCGCTCTGGCCGATGATGACATTCTTTGCCATAAGTCCTCCTTATTCAAAAGAACACGTTTGAACGTCCCGCAAAACGGACATCCGGCCCCTGGTACTGCTCCCCGAAGCCCTGCACTGCCCGGGAAAAGGACACGGATGCACGCCGCAAGTCATACAAAAAGAATGCAGGATGTGCATCCACTTCAATGAAAATTGCGCAATTCCTGCACCAATACTATTGTAAACCATTTCTCTGTTGTATGCAAGACCTGATTGGTTGCACAGGCAAAAAAAATATGATACAATATTTGACGTATCCTACAAAAACAGCGGGTCATCCCCGTGCAGAATGCAAAAACTGCAATTTTCCGGGGATACTGATCGTAATGATAGAGAGAAGCAAAGGCGGGAGAGCAATGGGGATTTCACACGAGTATCATTCCAGCCGTGGTCATGGGCGGCGCAGTAAGGCGGATACCGGCCTGCGGCTGGTGGGCATTATTGCGGCCATCCTGCTGCTGTCGCTGGCCATCACGGCCATTTTGGAAAACGGCCAGAAACAGGGCGATGCCGCCCAGCAGAGTCCGGCGGCGGGCACGGCGGCCAACATTCTGGCACCGCTGCCCATGCAGGGGGACGCAAGCGCGTCCACGGCGGAAAGCACCGAAGGGGACAGCAATCGTGACACCACAGGTGCGACGGCTGTCGCACTGGAACAGTTTGGCCCAACCCGGCAGACGGCAGGCGCATACAGCGTCAAGGCTTATGACAGCAGCGTGATCCGCCAACCCAGCTGTGGGCAGGTCGATCTGAGCTATTTTTCGGATGCGGCTTTCCTGGGCGACAGCCTGACCGTGGGCTTCTCCGATTATAATATCAATCTGGGCGGTGCCCTCATCTGCGGTTATACCGGTGTGGGCCCGGATGCCATCGTCAACCGCAGCGCCGTCAAGAGCAGTGAGCGTGGGCAGGAGATCGCCCTGGATGTGCTGGCGGCGGCCCAGCCGAAAAAGCTGTATATCCTGCTGGGCACCAACACCCTGACCACACAGGGTGCGGCAGACCGCTTCTTGGCCTACTACGGCCAGATGCTCGACCAGCTCAAGCAGACTCTGCCTGGCTGTACGATCTATGTGCAGTCCATCCCGCCGGTGCGGCCCGAGGCTGCCGCCGAAAAGCCCGGCCTTGCTTCTGATGTTCTGCGCTCGGTGAATGAGCAGCTGGCGAAACTGGCCGCCGATAAAGATTGCGTCTACCTCGACCTGTGGGAGACCTTTGCCGACGGTGAGGGCAACCTGAAGGAGGTGCTGGCCGCCCCGGATGGTGTTCACTTTTCCGCAGGCAACGGCTATGGAGCGTGGGTCACCTACCTGCGCAACCACGCAAAGTATTCCGCATCCAATGCCTGGACGATGGGCAGCGCGTACGCGGGAAATTGAATCACTGAATAAAATCAACAGCCCGCTGGAGGCATTCAAAGCTTCCGGCGGGCTGTTTTACTATATATTGCTATTAAAATTCAGGCTGCGCACTCCGCCGCCCACAAATGCGGCAATGAGCTCTAATTGATGTTGAGCAAGAGCGGGATCTGCATGGAGCAATCCGGCCAACCCGGTTGAAATAAAAGTCAACAGGGCACCGATATTCTCATATTGCGCCGGATCAATATTCTGCTGCCGAAGCTGCGCCTGCATAGCGGACTGCAGATACTGTGCAAAATGACTGGTGGTGGAAATGGGAAGCACACCAAAGAAATCCGATGTCTGCTTCATCATTTCAAACAAATTCCGTACAAAAACTTCTGGCTGTTCCAGAAGTTGGTAGGCACCATCCATGTGCTCCAGGACGTATTGGGTCGTCTGTTGTTCCAGCTCATCCACAAGAGCATCCAATGTTTCATAGTGAGCATAAAAAGTTGTCTTGTTGATCTCAGCCCGCCTGACGATCTCTGTAACGGTGATCTTCTCAGCGGGCTTTTCCCGCAGAAGTTCGTAGAATGCGTTCTGAATCGCGCGTTTTGTCTTTTTGACCCGAAGATCCATTCAAAATCCCTCCCGCCAAATCTGTGATTTCAGGTGGTTTAACCAACGGGACGCAATAAAAGTGTTGGTTAAACAACAGAAACTTGGAAAACTGCTGATTGTCGTCAGAACTGTTTGATGATAGTATAACACCAGAAGGAAGGATAAGCAACGAAATGTTGGATATCCGTCAAATAGTTGAAAATATAAACGGCTTTGGGAGGCAGCAATGAAAAACGAAGAATTATTTCAGACAGGGTCTGTTTGGAAGGCGATTTTCAGTATGGCGGTTCCGTCTATCGTCATTGTTCTGGTGATGGTGCTGTATAATATGGCGGACATGTTCTTTGTAGGGCAGCTGGGCGATATGGCACAGGTGGCGGCAGTATCTGTTGTGGGTCCGGTATTTTCCATTCTGGCGGCAGTGGCCACCATGCTGGGAGCAGGCGGCAGTGCTATCATAGCGCGCTGTTTTGGCGCTGGAGAAATTGAACAGGGCAGAACCTGTGCTTCACTGTGCTTCTGGACAGGAATCGGACTGGGAATCGTAACCGCGATCCTCCTGATTCTGGGGAGAAAGCCGCTGTTGGATGTCTTGGGAGCGACATCTGAGATCATGCCTTATGCGGAGCGGTATCTGGTCATTCTGGCGGCAGGCGCACCGTTTCTGATTTTGGCCAACAGCATGGCGATGCTGGTGCGGGCAGAGGGAGCTGTGAAAGAAGGCCTGATAGGAAATCTTCTGGGGACGCTCGTGAATCTGATCCTGGATCCCCTGTTTATTCTGGTATGGAACCTTGGCGTTGGTGGAGCGGCGGCGGCAAGTGTATTGGGAAATGCAGCAGCCACTCTCTGGTATCTGGGATATGTTGTCCGGCGGGGGAATGTCTTGACGCTGCGGCTGCGTCCAGCTCTTCAAAAGCCGCAGGTTCTAGGGAATGTCATTGCTCTGGGACTTCCCAATGGTATCAGCAGTCTATTGGCGGGCTTTGCATCCTCCTTCAGCAATAACCTGCTCGCCGGATATGGCACGGATGCCATTGCAGCTATGGCGGCAGCAAGTAAAACAACAATGCTGATCGGGATGATCACGATGGCACTCTGTATGGGCTGCCAGCCGCTCCTGGCGTATAGTTATGGTGCAGGTGATGCTGGAAGGCTCAAAGCGCTTTTGAAAGATCTGATTTTTCTGACACTTGTGTTCGGGACAGCTGCCGGCGGTGCTTGTTATCTCGGACGCAATGCGTTGATCGGGATGTTTCTTCGGGAAAAGGCTGCCTTTGAACTGGGAACACAGCTTGTGGTTTTTCTGGTGCTGGGCAGCCCGGTCATCGGGTTGAGCTATCTGGCGACAAACTATCTGCAGGCCATTGACCGGGCAGGCGGGGCTGTGATGCTGTCCCTTCTGCGGCAGGGATTGCTGTTGATTCCGCTGCTCTATCTGCTGGATCTCTTCTTTGGGGTGCAGGGTATTGCGGCAGCATACATGGCGGCAGATCTTGGCGCGGCAGTCATTGCAGGAAATGTTCTGCTGCACTATTATCGTAAGTGTGGGAAACTCAAAGAGATATAAAAAATCCCCTTTGCAGAACAGCACTGAAGCTGGCCCGCAAAGGGGAAATCTTATTTGTTGGAAACGGAAGAAGCGCTTACTTCAGGCGGCTCTTAGCCTTCATGCGCTGCTCGTGGTTCAGGATCTGCTTGCGGATACGCAGATTCTCGGGGGTGACCTCCAGCAGCTCGTCAGGAGCCAGGAACTCCAGGCAGCCCTCCAGGCTCAGCTTGCTGATGGGAATCAGGCGCAAAGCGTCATCAGAACCGGAAGCACGGGTATTGGTCAGGTGCTTGGTCTTACAGACGTTGACATCCACATCCTCGCCGGAAGCAGTGTAGCCGATGACCATACCCTCGTAGACCTTTTCGCCGGGGCCGACCAACAGGGTGCCGCGCTGCTGTGCGTTGTACAGACCATAGGTGACGGCCTCACCGGTCTCAAAGCTGACCAGAGAACCGGTGGAGCGGTTGGCAATCATGCCGGCCCAGACATCATAACCATCAAAGATCTGGTTGATGATGCCCTCGCCGTGGGTATCGGTCAGGAACTGGTTGCGGTAGCCGAACAGGCCGCGGCTGGGCATACGGAACTCCAGGCGGACACGGTCAGCACCCAGGGTCTCCATCTGCTGCAGGATAGCCTTGCGCTGGCCCAGACCGGTCATCACGGCGCCCTGATACTGGGAAGGAACGTCAATGACAACATGCTCCATAGGCTCGTAGGTCTTGCCGTCGATAACTTTGGTCAGAACGTGCGGGGGAGAGACCTGCAGCTCATAGCCTTCACGGCGCATGGTCTCAATGAGAATGGACAGATGCATCTCACCACGGCCCATGACACGGAAGGAATCGGTGGTGGCGGAATCCTCCACCTTCAGAGCGACATCCTTCAGCAGCTCCTTCTGCAGACGGTCACGGATCTGGCGGCTGGTGACATACTTGCCCTCACGACCGGCCAGCGGGCTGTCGTTGACGGAGAAGGTCATCTCCACGGTGGGGTCGTTGATCTTCACGAAGGGCAGGGGCTCCACCTGAGAGGGGCTGCACAGGGTATTGCCGATGGTCACATCGGGCAGACCGGAGAATGCCACGATATCGCCTGCGGTGATGTTGTCGCAGGGCTGACGGCCATTGGCCTGGAAATCGTACAGCTTGGT
>CALDLZ010000290.1 GCA_937915335.1 uncultured Faecalibacterium sp. | reverse complement strand
AATTGAACTCCAAAACCAGTTTGCCGCCTTTGTGGAAGAAGTAGACAAATCAAAATTGCTCGCAACACTTTTTGCACAAAGCGCTTGCATTTTGGCTGAAAATCGTTCAAAATAGAAGCCGGGAGGTGTGAGAATTGACCAACTTTGACTTTCTGAAAGACGACCCGCAGTTTTCCGGCTTTGCGGATGCGGCGATTGCGGCGGAGAAGATTCTGCCCATTGATGCGGCCACCGCTGTGCTGGACTGCCGCCGCGCCATGGAATTTGCAGTCAAGTGGATGTATTCGGTGGATAGCTTCCTCGTCAAACCGTGGGACGATAAGCTCGTCAGCCTGATGAGCACAGAAGAGTTTCACGACATTGTGGACGATGACCTGTGGCGGCGAATGGATTTTATCCGTAAGCGCGGCAACGACGCAGCCCACGGAAGCCGCAGCATCAGCCGGGAACAGGCTGAACTTTGCCTTGAAAATCTGTTTCTGTTCCTTGACTTTGTAGCCTACTGCTATGGAACGAGCTATCAGGAAAAGAAATTCGATGCTTCCCTGCTTACGCAGCAGCCTGCCGTACCTGTCGCACAGCCTACTTTGCCGGATGTGGACTTGGATGCACTCATCAAAGAAAATGCCGAACTCAAGGCGCAGCTGACTGCCCGCCGCGAAACGCAGCAGCCCTCCTATGTGCCCAAGCCGCTGGAACTTTCGGAGTACAAGACCCGAAAACTGTATATTGATTCCATGCTAACCGATGCCGGGTGGGTTGAGGGCAAAAACTGGGTCAATGAGGTTCCTCTGCCCGGTATGCCCAACAAAAGCGGCATCGGCTATGCGGATTATGTTCTGTATGGTGATGATGGCCGTGCACTGGCTGTGATTGAAGCAAAGCGTACCTGTAAGGATGTTGCGATAGGTCGTCAACAGGCAAAGCTGTATGCGGATATTCTCGAAAAGCAGTTTGGACGCCGCCCAGTGGTATTCCTGACGAACGGTTTCGACACCCGAATCGTGGACAATATCTATCCTGAGCGCAAAATTGCTTCCATTTACTCCAAGCGTGACCTTGAAAAGTGGTTCAACCTGCAAGCGATGCGCACCAGCCTTGCAAATGTGGACGTAAATAAGAACATTGCCGGACGGTATTATCAGGAGGGTGCAATCAAGGCCGTTTGCGACAGTTTTGGCCGGAAAAACCGCCGGAAAGCTCTGCTCGTCATGGCAACAGGCTCTGGTAAGACTCGCACGGTCATTGCGCTGGTCGATGTATTATTGCAGCATGGCTGGGTCAAGAACGTGTTGTTTCTGGCTGACCGCAACAGCCTTGTGACGCAGGCAAAGCGCAGCTTTGTCAACCTCCTGCCGGAGCTTTCCGTAACGAACCTCTGCGAAGAAAAAGACAATTTTACAGCGCACTGTGTATTCTCGACCTATCAGACCATGATGAACTGCATTGATTCCGTTCACGATGCAGAGGGCAAGCTGTTTACCTGTGGTCATTTCGATCTGATCATCTGCGATGAAGCACACCGCTCCATCTACAATAAATACCGTGACATTTTCCACTATTTTGATGCTCCACTGGTTGGCCTGACCGCTACACCCAAAGATGAAATTGATAAAAATACATACGAGATCTTTGACCTTGAAAATGGCGTTCCGACCTATGGCTATGAGTTGGCGCAAGCGGTCAAGGATGGCTTTCTTGTTGATTTTCTCTCAGTGGAGAGCGAAGTGAAGTTCATGAAGAAAGGCATCACCTACGATGAACTTTCGGACGAAGAACGAGAAGCCTACGAAAACACCTTTGAAGATGAAAACGGCAATCTGCCGGCCAGCATTGATGCGTCTGCCCTGAATAGCTGGCTGTTCAACAAAGATACTATCCGGCAGGTCCTGAATGTCGTCATGCAGAACGCCTTGAAAATTGACTATGGCAGCAAAATCGGCAAGACGATTATTTTTGCCAAGAGCCACGACCATGCCGAGGAAATTCTTAAGGTGTTCAATCAGGAATATCCGCATTTGAACGGCTATGCCATGGTAATCGACAATCGGCTCAATTATGCGCAGAGTGCTATCGACGAATTTTCTGACCCAAACAAATTGCCGCAGATTGCGATTTCAGTAGATATGCTGGACACTGGCATTGACGTGCCAGAGGTATTGAATCTGGTCTTTTTCAAAAAGGTTCTGAGCAAGGCAAAGTTCTGGCAGATGATCGGACGTGGTACGCGCCTGTGTCCGGGGCTTCTGGATGGTGAGGACAAGGAGAAGTTTTACATTTTTGACTTCTGCGGAAATTTTGAGTTCTTCCGCATGAACAAAGGAAACGCTACCCCGAACATGATTGCCGTTCAGGGTGCCATTTTCGGCTTGCAGTTTGAAATTGCGTATAAATTGCAGGATATGCAGTTCCAGACGGAAGAATTAAAAGCGTTCCGTACTTCGCTGGTGGAGCACATGGCCAGTCAGGTGCAAGAACTGAACCGTGACAATTTTGCAGTCAAGCAGCATTTGAAGTATGTCGAGTTATACGCAGACAAGAACAGTTACAATGCTCTGACCTATGCGGATACTTTAATTGCCCGGGAAGAACTTGCGCCCTTGATTGAGCCGGAGCCGGATGATCCGAAAGCACTTCGTTTTGATGCGTTGCTGTATGGCATTGAGCTGGCATACCTTGCTGGGAAGCCGTATAATCGTGGCCGCAGTGAGCTACTGAAAAAAGCAAAAGCGGTTGCGAGCGTGTCCAACATTCCAGAGATTGATCAGAAACGCACATTGCTCGAAAAAATCATCCAGACGGATTATACCAAAACGGCAGATGTGAACGAGTTTGAGCACATCCGAAAAGAGCTGCGCGACTTAATCAAGTACATTCCCATTGAGCGTGTGCGGTATGATACGGATTTTTCCGACGAAATCCTTTCAACAGAATGGAAAGAAGCCGAACTGGAAAACGATGATCTGAAGAATTATAAGGCAAAAGCTGAATACTATGTACGGCAGCATCAGGATAATTCGGCCATTGCCAAACTGAAAGGCAACATCCCACTCACTACTGAAGATGTCAAAGAGCTTGAAAAAATTCTTTGGAGTGAGGTCGGCACGAAAGAAGACTATGAAGCCGAATATGGCACAAAGCCTCTGGGAGAATTCGTGCGGGAAATCGTTGGCCTTGATATGGCTGCAGCGAAAGCTGCATTTTCGCAATATCTGGATGGTGCCAATCTCGACAGCCGACAGATTTACTTTGTCAACCAGATTGTCGAGTACATCGTGCATAATGGCATGATGAAAGACCTGTCGGTTTTGCAGGAGCCGCCATTCACAGATCAGGGAAGCATCGTAGAGGTCTTTACCGATTTGAGTGTCTGGCTCGGCATTCGCAAAACCATCGAGCAGGTCAACGCCAACGCAATCGCAGCATAATAGAATATCTTTCAAAACGGCAAGGTGGATTTTATCTGCATTGCCGTTTTTCTTTTTGCCTAAATTGTGAAATTTTCAAAACTGTATTCCAAAACGGCCCTATAGATTCATATTGGTGTAAGGAGTAAGAAGACATTCAAACAAAATTAGAAAATCAGGTTGCCAAACACCCATTCTAGGATGCTATAGGTATAGGGACACGTTAGAAAAGTGAATTTTCTTTGAACTTTCGCAAGACCCGGTTTAAAAACACCCCTTTAAGTTTGTATAGGGTGTAGGGACTGCTTTCAAAAAACAGTCTATCCGCATTTTTTAAAGCCTTCGACTTCTTACAAAACCACATTGTACCTTGACAACCGCATGATCGGCTGCAAGCCACTATGCTTTTTCGGAGAAGTGCCGCCATGACACGAGCGCACCAAGAAGAAACCATACGCCGGAGGAGATCGGGCAGGAACAGCTTGCAGGCAGACCGATACCGAAGAAGAACCGGGCAAGCTGGCAGAGAGGGCTTTGCAAAGTCTTGTCTGTCAGGTTGTTCGGCGCAAGAGTGCAGAGAGCGCAGCTCTTTGCGCGGGTCAAGGGCGGCAGCCTTGCCCAGTGGATGTGATGCTCTGCGTCATATCCTACTGGGTATTATCTGGCGCACAGCAGGCGGCAGATTTGCAGCTTCGCTGCACCGCGTTGCCCCTACCCCGCGCACGGCGTTCTCCGTGTGTTCCCAGAAAGGAGAGATGGTCGCTGAAACTGACCCGACACAATGGCCGAGCCGGAAAGCACGGCACTTACAATCCAAAGCACAATGACCGCAGTTTTGAAGTCACCAACAGCGAGCATATCGACCCGGAACGTGTCCAGCAAAATATCTATTGGGACTGCTATAACGGCATCCGTTCTGCCCTGCATCCCAAGAGTGAGGACAGTCTGGCTGACACTTTTGAAGAAGTCGAAAAGCTCTACTACAAACTGCATTACACCAACTTCACCGAAAAACAGAATGAGCGCAACGCCAAAATCCGGCACACAGAACGAAACCGCTCCACCGAAGATCTGCTTACCAGCAAGAAAACCTGCCCCGAAGAAAGTATCTACCAGCTTGGAACGCTGGAAAGTCACGCTTCCCCGAAAGAGCTTTTTCAAATCGCCACGGAATTTATGGACGAGTTCCATGAGCGTTTCGGCAAGCACGTTCACATTCTGGATTGGGCGTTGCATCTGGACGAGGGAACGCCACACATCCACGAACGCCATGTATTTGATTGTGAGAACAAATATGGTGAAATCGCACCCCAGCAGGAAAAGGCACTGGAAGCACTTGGCTTTGAACTGCCGAAGCTAGACAAGCCACTTGGCCGCTACAACAACCGCAAGATCACTTTTGATGCCGCCTGCCGCACGATGCTGTTCGAGATTGCCAAACGCCATGGTTTAGAACTGGATGAAGTGCCGGAGTACGGCGGACGGACTTATCTGGAGAAGCAGGACTATATCATGGCAAAGCAAAAAGAGCAACTTGCCCAACAGGAAAAAGCTGTGCAAGAGCAAACCGCCCAGCTTGAAAATTTGAAACAGGAACATGAGAATGAAAATCTTCTGCAAGTTCGACGCACAACATATCAGTCTTTGACAATTATGAGCAATGACAAGAAGATTCAAAAGCAGGAGAACCGACTGGATGAACTTTCAAATCAGATTGATGATGCTGAAACGTTGCTGGAAGAAATTTCTGCTATTGCCTACGACAAAGCCGTTGCTGTTGTTTCTGAAAAAGCCGCAAAAGATGCACTGAAAGAAAGTACAGCGCAGATTGATTTGTATTTGGACTGGCTGCGGAAGCCAGAACGAAAAGCATCCAAGAGCACCTTGGAATACACGCTCGATCAGTTTACCACCCTGCGAAAACGTGTTGTCAATGCGGTAAATCAGCTTGCATCTGGCTTTACCGCATCGCTTACAAAGCCAGAAATCAAAAAGCCTGCCATCGAGCAAATCAAAGAAGATTCCCGTCCGTCTGTTCTGCAAAAGCTGAAGCAGCGGCAGGGAGAAATCGCACAGCGTGAGCAGACGCACACCAAACCAAAGAAGCGCAGTCATGGTATGGAACTGTAAAGGAGGAAAATTTTCAAGAACAACAATTTATTTGAAATCGTAAAGTTGAATCTCACCACCCGACAGGCCGCAAAAGCCTACGGCTTTCAGCCCAACCGCCGCAGCATGGTTTGCTGTCCATTCCACGCAGACCGCAACCCCAGCATGAAAGTGGATTCCCGGTTTCATTGTTTTGGCTGTGGTGCGGATGGTGATGTAATCGACTTTACCTCAAAATTGTTTCAGCTGTCCTTGCGGCAGGCGGCTAAAAAATTGGCCGTAGATTTTGGCCTTTCTGGAACAGATGACTTTCCACGGATACGCTATAAACTTGTGGAAAAGCCATTGAGCCAGAAAGAACAGTTTTATAAAATTTTGTGCAGTTATCGCTCCCTGTTGGCAAATTGGCGCACAGCTTATGCTCCCCGGAATCCAAAAGATGCCCTGCATCCCTGTTTTGCAGCAGGCCTGCACTATGCAGACCGTGTGCAATATCTGCTGGTGGATATTCTTTTGCAGGGAAGTCCACATGAAAAGCAACAACTATTGAACGGAAAGGAAGTGACCGCCCTTGGAGAAGCAATCGAGCGATGCAAAGAAACCGAAGAAGCAGCATAACACACCTGCTCGGAACTGGGTGGGTGACAACGGAAAAATCATTGAACCATTGTTCGCAGATTACTTTTTGAGCCTGCATTCCATGCGCTGCTTTCAAGGCAGGCTGTTCACGGTAGATGGAATGATCGAGGATGAAGCCCCATTGAAAAAGGAAATCTATGAGCAGATTCGCTATTATGCAACCACCAGCGTAGCACGGCGCATTGAACATATCATGCAGGCCATTAAGTTGGCCTGCGCATCCGAGCCACCGAAGATTCAGACAGACCGCATCCATGTCCGAAACGGTACATATTTTGCAGACGGTCACTTTACCCCTGAAAAAGAATACTGCATGAACCGTCTGCCCATTTCCTATGTGCCGGATGCACCAGCACCGACACGCTGGCTGCAATTTCTAAACGAACTGCTGTACGAAGAAGATATTCCGGCCTTACAGGAGTACATCGGCTACTGCCTGCTGCCTGTCACCAAAGCACAGAAAATGCTGCTGATGGTCGGAAAGGGTGGCGAGGGCAAATCCAGAATCGGGCTGATTTTACGAGAATTGTTCGGAAGCAGTATGTACACGGGCAGTCTGCAAAAGGTAGAAACCAACCGCTTTGCCCGTGCAGATTTGGAGTACAAGCTGCTTCTGGTAGACGACGATATGAAAACAGAGGCCCTGCCACAGACCAACAACATCAAAACTCTTGTCACGCTGGAAGATAAAATCGACATTGAACGCAAAGGCCAGCAGAGTGTGCAGGGTACGTTGTATGTACGATTTGCCTGCTTCGGAAACGGCAGCTTACACGCTCTGTACGATAAGTCCAACGGCTTTTATCGACGCCAATTGCTGCTCACTACCAAGGAAAAGCCTGTTGGCCGGGTAGATGATCCTTTCCTCATCGATAAGATGCGGAACGAAAAAGAGGGCATTCTGCTTTGGGCGTTGGAGGGACTGCATCGTCTAATTCGGAATAACTATCAGTTCACCATCAGCGAACGCACTGCCGCAAACCTGAAAGAAGCGATGGAACAGGGCAACAACATTCTGGGCTTCCTCAAATCCGAGGGCTACTTTGAGATTCGGCAGGGTGCAAAGTGCAAGTCCACAGATTTCTATAAGGTCTACGAACGCTGGTGTTTGGACAATCTGGAAAAACCGCTGGCGGCATCGACCTTTATCCACCATCTGAAAGACAACCAGAAAAGCCTTGGCATCGTCTATGATGACAAGTGCATCGGCACGAACCGTGGCTTCCACAACGTAGACATTGACCTGTTTTTGCCTGTCGATGTGCCAAGCCCGTGGGACTAAAAAATAGAATCAACTTGAAAAAGCCCTGCTCAGCCTGCTCACGGTACTCAAAACGTGCAGGATGAGCAGAGTGAGCAGGCAATTTTGAATTTACATCAAAAATAAAACATGGAGGTTTTGCCTATGAACAAATCTCGGCCTACGATGACCGAAACTGTGAAATCTTTAGATTATACGAAAAGCATCTTGCAGACCATTCCAAATAACGATACAATGGAAATGGTCACTCAAACCAATGCCGTCAAGTCTCCGACTGACAGCCTGAAAGCCACGACGCTGGTGTACACAGTGGAGGAGATCGCGCAGATGCTGGCCATCAGCCTACGTTCTGCCTACAACCTGTGTAACAGCACTACCGAATTTCGTGTTCTTCGTGTGGGCGGAAGCATCCGCGTCCCGAAAGACAGTTTCGATGCGTGGCTCCGAGCAGCTTGAAAAAGGAGATAACGTATGGCATATATTACAAAACGCGGCAGCTCCTATGGCGTCCGCTATACTTACCAAGACGAGCAGGGTAAAAACTGCAACAAATGGGAAAGTTTTTCCACGAAAGAGGAGGCAACAAATCGCAAAAAACAAATCGAACACGAACTTGCAAACGGAACTTTTCTGATTCCGTCCACCATCACCGTCAAAGAGTTTTTGATGGAGTGGCTTCCCAAGCAGTGCAACAAACACAAGTGGGCACCCTGTACTTACCAATCCAATCTGGGAACCGTCCAGAATCTTATCATCCCGTACATCGGCGATATGCAGATGCAAAAGCTCAAGCCCTACCATCTGGAAGACCTGTATGCAACCCTTGGCAAAACGCCCTGCGGCCAATATCTTGAGGGTAAAAAGCAGGTACTTTCGGAAAAGCAGAAACAGCGGCTTCTCTCTGGCACAACCATCCACGAGGTGCATCGTCTGCTGCGGACAGCGTTCCAGTATGCGGTGGAGTGGGGCATCCTTATCAAAAGCCCTGTTCCGGTGGACAGCCCCAAAAAGTCGATTCAGGAGCGCGCCATCTGGGATGCGGACGAGATGTGGGCCGCGCTTGCCAGCATGGAGGACCCGATTCTGCATCTGGCAGTCCATCTTACGCTGGTGGGCGCACTGCGTGAAGGCGAAGTTGCTGGCCTGACCCCGGAAGACCTTGATTTTGATGGAGCAGATGGCACAGGTACTTTCCGCATCAACAAGTGTATGCAGCGTGTCCAAAAGGCATCGCTGGCAAAAACGGGTAAGGACTGCATCTTGCAGGAATTTGAGGATAAGCGCGAGGGCAGCACCACAACGCTGGTGCTCAAAAAGACTAAAACGGCATCTTCCAACCGAACCATCTTCATGACAGCTGTGTTGAAAGATGAGTTAAAACACTGGTTGAAGCGTCTGGAAATGGACGAAGCCGTTGACCCGGAACGCTACCGCAACAGCGGGATGCTCCTGCGTCTGCCCAACGGACTGGCGGTAGAGCCTATCCTTATCCGCAAGAAATTTATCAAGTGGCAGGACGAGCACCCGGAGTTCACTCGCATCGTGTTCCACGGCCTGCGGCATTCCAGTGCCACCTATCAGCTGATGATCTCCGGCGGCGATGTGAAAGCGGTACAGGGCACAACGGGCCACGCCAGTGCCAATCTGCTGGTCAACACCTATGCACACATCCAGCAGGATTCTCGCAAGAAACTGGGTAAAAAGTTCGAGGAAGGCTTCTACAAACCGGGAGCAACACCTGTGCAGACCGCCCCAGTTGAAGCAGAACCGACCATCTCCATGTCAGCTCTGCTGGAACTCCTGAAAGACGCAGACCCCGCCGTAAAAGCGCAGCTTCGCTTGGCTCTGCTTACCTGAATTGCAAAAAATAGCACGAATTGCAGAGTAATTCAAAGACTTACTCTATCTGACACGAAAAATGCAGACCGTGCAAAAAACGTGCAGAGACCGTGCAAATGGCGTATAAAAAGAAAATCTCACGAGAAATCTTTCGGTTTCTCGTGAGATTTTGGTGCGCTCGAGGGAACTCGAATCCCTGGCCCTCTGATTAAAAGAATGAGTCATCTGGTAAACGGCCGTTTGTGGTCGTTTAATTTTGTATAGATTCATCGTTGCTTTTATTTGCGGCCGTGTGTATTCGTTTCCATTTATTTTCGGTCAATAAGGCACAAATAAGGCACATTCCGGTGTGCATTGCAT
>CALDLZ010000289.1 GCA_937915335.1 uncultured Faecalibacterium sp. | reverse complement strand
GATCATAGTCTTTTACCTCCAAATATTTTTCAAGAGGGTCATCGTGGTTTCATTATAGATTCCGCGCTGTCTGCTGTCAAGGGTCGAAACTTAGTCGTCGTAACCCTCGAACAGGGACTTCATGGCGGGCAGGAAGTCCAGGGTCGCAAAGTAATCACGTGGGGTCTCGGCGCGGCGGATCAGGCGGTGAGTGCCGTCCTCGCAGAGCAGGACCTCGGCACCGCGCAGCTTGCCGTTGTAGTTGTAGCCCATTGCGGAACCGTGGGCACCGGTGTCGTGGATGTAGATCAGGTCGCCGATGTCGATTTTGGGCAGCATCCGGTCAATGGCGAACTTATCGTTGTTCTCGCACAGACCGCCCACCACGTCATACTTGTGGTCGCAGGAGGCGTTCTCCTTGCCCAGAACAGTAATGTGGTGGTACGCGCCGTACATGGCGGGGCGCATCAGGTTGGCGGCGCAGGCATCCAGGCCGATGTACTCCTTGTAGATATGCTTCTCGTGAATGGCGGTCGCCACCAGCGCGCCGTAGGGGCCGGTGGTAAAGCGGCCCATCTCGGTGAAGATGGCCACGTCGCCCATGCCGGCGGGCACGAGGATCTCCTCAAATTTCTGGCGCACGCCCTCGCCGATGGCCATGATGTCGTTCTCGGTCTGGTCGGGGCGGTACGGGATGCCCACGCCGCCGGACAGGTTGATGTAGCTGATGTGGGCACCGGTGGCCTTCTGGACACGGACGGCCAGCCGGAACAGGATGCCTGCCAGCTCAGGGTAATAAGCGTCCGAGATGGTGTTGGAGGCCAGGAAGGCGTGGATGCCGAAGTTCTTGGCTCCCTTCACCATCAGCTTCTTGTAGCTGTCGATCATCTGCTCCTCGGTCATGCCGTACTTGGCATCGCCGGGCTTGTCCATGACCTGGAAGCCCTCCTCGCTGGCACCCAGCTGGAAGGTCCCGCCCGGGTTGTAACGGCAGAAGATGTTCTCGGGGATGCCGGCCACACGGTCGAGGAAGTCCACCATGGTGGCATCGTCAAGGTTGATGTAAGCGCCCAGCTCGTAAGCCTTCTTCATGTCCTCCACAGGGGTCTGGTTGGAGGAGAACATGATGTCGCTGCCGGTAAAGCCACAGGCCTCGCTCAGCATCAGCTCGGTCAGAGAGGAGCAGTCCACACCGCAGCCCTCTTCCTTCAGGATCTGGAGGATGATGGGGTTGGGCAGTGCCTTGACGGCAAAATACTCCCGGAAGCCCTTGTTCCAGCTAAATGCCTTGTTGATGCGGCGGGCGTTCTCGCGGATGCCCTTTTCATCGTAGACATGGAACGGGGTGGGCACGTCCTGGATGATCTCCTGGGCCTGCGCTTCGGTCAGAAACGGTTTCTTTTCCATAATATACTTCCCTCTCATTTTTATAGTGCACACGGCTTTCAAGCCGCGGTTGCCAGCATCTTCATTAAACCTTCAGGTTCTTTCTTGTTGGCGTGAAGGTGGGGATCATCTTTTCCAGCTGATCTACCACGCCCTCGTCGTTGTGGGCGGCGGCAGCGGCAAGATCCTGCAGCTGCTGGTAGAACACGCCCAGGTCGATATCCCGGGGCGGGGCGACGAAGATCTTGTTGTGTTGGGTGCGGCGCATCTTGTCCTGCTCCTCGTCCATCATCAGCTCCTCGTAGAGCTTCTCGCCCGGGCGCAGGCCGACGATCTTGATCTCCATATTCACACCCGGCTCGTAGCCGTAGAAGCGGATGAGCTGCTTTGCCAGATCCATGATTTTCACCGGCTCGCCCATATCCAGCACATAAATGCTGCCGCTCTCGGCCAGGGCACCCGCCTGCAACACCAGCTGGGCCGCTTCGGGGATGGTCATAAAGTAGCGCTCGATGTTGGGGTCGGTCAGGGTGACGGGGCCGCCCTTCTTGATCTGGGCCTCAAACAGCGGGATGACGCTGCCGTGGCTGCCCAGCACGTTGCCAAAGCGGACGGCGACACACTTCATGTCGGTGTTGCCCGCAAAGGTCTGGATCAGCATCTCGCAGATGCGCTTGGTGCAGCCCATGACGCTGGTGGGGTTGACCGCCTTATCAGTGGAAAGCTGAACAAACCGCTCCACGTCGTGCTCGCTGGCACTGGTGAGCAGGTTCTTGGTGCCCAGCACGTTGTTCTTGACGGCTTCGGCGGGGCTGACCTCCATCAGCGGCACATGCTTATGGGCCGCCGCATGGAACACCACCGTGGGATGATAGGTCTCGAACACCTCGTCCAGACGCTTTTTATCCCGGATGGAGCCGATGAGCACGGTCACGGGGATATCCCGGCCATACTTCTGCTGCAGCTCCATCAGCAGCTCGTAGGCGCAGTTCTCATAGATATCAAAAATCAGCAGCTTGCCGGGCTTGAAGCGCATCACCTGACGGCAGAGCTCGCTGCCGATGGAACCGCCGCCGCCCGTCACCAGTACCGTCTTTCCGGTCAGATAGCCGGAGATCTTCTCGGTGTCCAGCGTGACCTCGTCCCGGGAGAGGAAGTCGGCGGTGTTCAGCTCACGGAAAGCACCCTGCTGGGGGCCGTTGCTGCCCACCAGCTGGGGGTCGCTCAGGATCTGCACCGGGCAGTGGGTGGAAACGCAGAGGTCGATGACATGGTTCAACCGGCTGCCCCGCAGGGTGGGAATGGCGATGATAATATTGTGGATATTATGCTTGATGCAGAGCTCCGGGATCTGCTCCAGCGTGCCTTTGACCGGCACACCGTGGATGGTCTGGCCCAGCTTGACCGGGTCATCATCCACCGCCACCACGGGGTGGCCGTAGCTGCTGTTGGATTTG
Organism: uncultured Faecalibacterium sp.; assembly: GCA_937915335.1. Classification (GTDB taxonomy): domain Bacteria; phylum Bacillota; class Clostridia; order Oscillospirales; family Ruminococcaceae; genus Faecalibacterium. The sequence goes on along the minus strand of CALDLZ010000289.1, from coordinate 6,793 downwards.
CAGACATTGATGGCCCAGGCACCGGCCTCGCCCGCGCCCACGATCATCACGGGACGGTTGGGGTCCCGGTTGGGCACGCCCCGCAGGCTCTCGCCGATTGGGTGGTTCAGGAAGAGCCGCCAGGCCAGGCGGCTGCCGCCCACCAGCAGGAAGATGAGAACAGCGGCCATGGCGTTGGCCGAGTCGAACAACACGCCGTGGACGCAGAAATGGTTGACGAAATAGACCACAACCGTGGGCACGGCGATCATGCCCGCCAAACGGATGAGATCACGCTCCCCGGCGTATTTCCAGAGCACATGGTACAGCCCGCCCACCAGAAAGCTGAGCAGGTAGAGCGCCACGATCCAGGGCAGGTTCCGGTAGAGCAGGGCCCGGTTGTGGGGCCACCAGCTGGCCTCCACGGCACCATCGGCCCGGAGCAGCAGCGCGAAATAAAAGCTGAACGTCACAACGGCCGCATCCAGCAATACCAAGATCATCCGACGCAGCATGACCTGCGGTACAAACTTTTTCGTTTCCTTCACAAAAATCCTCTTTTGCATCAGGGCGGGCCGGGGCCCGTCTCCCGTTTTTCTCTCGAAGTCTCCGGCGGCCCGGCACCTTCCAACAGTGCCTATGCCGCCATAATATCCATTTTATTATACTCAATTCTCCCCGCTGTGTCCAGAACAATTCCCATTTCCTCAGACTTTCTGCTTTATTTTGCGGGATTTTTCCGTCCCGAGGATGGCCCGCGCCTCTTCGCCCAGTCCCAGCGGCCACTGCACGGCCAGGCAGACCAGCGCCATGCCCCCGCCGCCCAACGTCAGCGCCGCCAGCTGGGGAAGCAGGCTTTCACTGTTCAGCCAGCCCGCCAGCAGGGCACGGAAGCCCTCGCCCGCGCCCACCGAGACCAGCGCGGCCAGGGCCGGGGCCCCCAGCCACCGCCAAAGGGCCGGTTTCAGCCCGCTGACACGGAGCAAACGGCCCGTGTTTGCCTGACAAGTATATGTGCTTGACAGCAAAATCACCAGCAAAAACCCCTTCATTCCCCATTTGGGCAGGAGCAGCACCACCCCGGCAATGCGCAGGACGGCATCCCACAGACTGTACCGGAACACGGCCTTCTGCTCCCCAATGCCTTTCATGGCACCGTCCACCATGCTTTCCAGATACATCAGCGGCATGGCCGGGCCCAGCACCCGCAGGTAGAACCCGGCCTCGGCATTGTGGTAGAGCAGCAGGGCCAGCGGCTCGCCCCACACCCAGAACAGCGCCCCCGCCAGCGCCGAGAAGCAGCCCGTCAGCCGGAGCATCCGGTCCAGCAGACGGCCCAGCCGGGCATTCTCGCCCCGGATGTGGGCCTGAGTGATCTCGGGCATCAGCAGAACGGACAGGCTCCCCAGCAGGCCAAAGGGAAAGGTCAGCAGAGGCAGGGCCATTCCCTTCAGGTTGCCGTACTGGGTCACGGCGGCACCGCGTCCCCCGGCATCCAGCAGATAGACCGTCAGGCAGGCAGGCACCAGCATATTCTCCGCCGTGTGCAGGGCGCTGGCAAGGCATCGCCCGCCCTCCACCGGCCACAAAATTTCCCAGAGCCGCCGGGCGGGGTCGGCAGGCCGCCGGGCCCTTTCCGCGCCGAACGTGCGCACCGCCTCCCCACGGTAAAATAACAACATCATGCAGGCCGAGACGGCTTCACTTGCCGCCGTGGCCGCCAGCACAGCGGTGCAGCGGGCGCCCACGTCCAGCACGCTCCCCCGCTCCAGCGCCCACCAGATGATCCCGATGCGCACGGTCTGCTCCACCAGCTGGCTCAGGACGTTGGGCTCCACCCGCCGCCGGGCAATAAAAAATCCCCGCAGAACGGCAGAGAGCGCCATCCAGGGCATCCCGAAGGCCGCTGCCCGCAGAGCGCCTGCCGCCCAGAGGTCGCCCAGCCACCACCGGGCCGCCACCTCGGCCAGCCCGTACTGCGTCGCCATGGCCAGAGCCCCCAGCAAAAGGCCGGTGCCCGCCAGACGCGCCAGCATCCCCCGCGCCTCGGCCCGGCTGTGGGCCAGCTCCTCGGCCATGAGCCGGGTCGCCGCCACCGATACCCCTGCCGTGGCCAGCGTCACAAAGAGGGAGTAGACCGCCAGCACCAGCTGGTACAGTCCCATCCCCTCGCCGCCCAGGGCGTTGGCCAGATAGACGCGCAGGCCCATCCCGGCCAGCCGCAGCAGAATATCCGCCCCGGTCAGGAGGACGGCGTTTTTCAGGTAGCTCTGCCCCATGGTGCCCCTCCTTCCCGTTCAGGCGTTCGGTTCAGTCTATGCGGCCTTTCCCGGGAAATATGCACTCTGCCAAAGATGAGCGCCGCCGTGGGTTGTTTCTCTCCCAGTTTTATGGTATGATATGTACTGGTCAAAGCAAAACTGTCCAATATTATAAAGGAGGAACGATCTTCAAACCATCTTCTCCAGTCTGCCCGGAAGATGCGTTGGCTCTCCCCTCGGGAGAGCTGGCGAGCAAAGCGAGACTGAGAGGGTTTGTGATCTATGAGAGTATGAGCGAAGAATGTACCCATGACTGCTCCAGCTGTGGAGCGGCATGTTCTTCCCGCAATGCCGCCCCTCAGCACGATGCCCCCAACCCCAACAGCAGCGTGAAGAAGGTCATCGGCGTTGTTTCGGGTAAAGGCGGTGTCGGCAAGAGCATGACCAGTGCCCTGCTGGCCTGCGCTATGGCCCGCCGCGGCTACCACTGCGGCATCCTGGACGCTGATATCACCGGCCCGTCCATCCCCAAGCTGTTCGGCATCCATGGCCGTGCCATGGCCGACGAGAAGGGCTGCTGGCCCATCCAGAGCCGGATGGGCATTGATGTGATGAGCATCAACCTGCTGGTCGAGAACGAGGAGGACCCCGTCGTGTGGCGCGGCCCCGTTATCGCCGGCGCGGTCAAGCAGTTCTGGACCGACGTGGTCTGGAAGGACGTGGACTTCCTGTTCGTGGATATGCCTCCGGGAACCGGTGACGTGCCCCTGACCGTGTTCCAGAGCCTGCCCGTGGACGGCATCGTAGTCGTCGCCAGCCCCCAGGAGCTGGTCAGTATGATCGTCGCCAAGGCTGTGAACATGGCCGAGATGATGAAAGTGCCCATGCTGGGTATCGTCGAGAACATGAGCTATATCGTCTGCCCCGACTGCGGCAAGAAGATCAACGTGTTCGGCGAGAGCCATGTGGACGAGGTCGCCGCAAAGCACGGCCTGCCCGTTCTGGCCAAGTGCCCCATCGACCCCCAGCTGGCCGCCTGCTCTGACGCCGGCATGATCGAGGCCTACCCCGGCCAGTACCTCGAGGGTGCCGCCGATGCCTGCGAGAAGCTGCTGAAAAAGTAAATCCTGTCCCTGTCCCCCGCCCGCGTTCATCGCCAGCGGGGGATTTTTGTTTGCATCCCCAGTGAAGCCATTTCATTTTTATTTTGGTTTCACTGAAATATTATCCAGTTTCTTCTATTGTAAATCGGTGCGCAAAGCTTTATAATGATAAAGTGCTCTGTGATAGTGGGCAGAGCGAGTGTAAAAAATGGGAAAAGGAGTATTCTGTTATGCTGACGAATGAATACCTGAAGCGCGTTTACGATGGCCTTGCACAGCGCAATGCCAATGAGCCTGAGTTCCTGCAGGCTGTCCGCGAGGTCCTGGAGAGCATCCAGCCCGTGGTCGAGAAGCATCCCGAGTACGAGAAGGCCGGCCTGATCGAGCGTATGGTCGAGCCCGAGCGCATCATCACCTTCCGTGTGCCCTGGGTCGATGACCAGGGCAAGGTTCAGGTGAACCGCGGCTACCGCGTCCAGTTCAACAGCGCCATCGGCCCCTACAAGGGCGGCCTGCGCTTCCACCCCTCTGTCAACCAGGGCATCCTGAAGTTCCTGGGCTTTGAGCAGATTTTCAAGAACAGCCTGACCACCCTGCCCATGGGCGGCGGCAAGGGCGGTTCTGATTTTGATCCCCACGGCAAGAGCGACATGGAAGTCATGCGCTTCTGCCAGAGCTTTATGACCGAGCTGTACCGCCACATCGGCCAGTTCGTGGACTGCCCCGCCGGCGTGTCGGCGGCCGTGAGGTCGGCTACCTGTTTGGCCAGTACAAGCGCCTGACCAACAGCTTCCAGGGCGGCATGCTCACCGGCAAGGGCCTGACCTTCGGCGGCTCTCTGGCCCGCACCGAGGCTACCGGCTACGGCCTGTGCTACTTCACCGCCGAGGCCCTGAAGTGTATGCGCAACGACAGCTTTGCCGGCAAGACCGTGGTGATCTCCGGTTCCGGCAATGTTGCCACCTACGCCTGCGAGAAGGCAACCGAGCTGGGTGCCAAGGTCGTCACCATGTCCGACTCCAACGGCTATGTCTATGATCCCAACGGCATTGATCTGGACTATGTCAAGGAGCTGAAACAGGTTCGCCGCGGCCGTATCAAGGAGTACGCTGAGACCCACAAAGATGCAACTTACGTTGCTGACTGCTCCAAGGTCTGGACTGTTCCCTGTGACATCGCCCTGCCCTGCGCGACCCAGAACGAGATCAACAAGGAGTCCGCCGAGGCTCTGGTCAAGAACGGCTGCACCGTTGTCTGCGAGGGTGCAAATATGCCCAGCACTCCCGAGGCCATCGAGGTCTACCTGTCCAACGGTGTCCTGTACGGACCCGCAAAGGCTGCCAACGCTGGCGGCGTGGCTGTCTCCGGTCTGGAGATGAGCCAGAACTCCGAGCGCCTGAGCTGGACTTTCGAGGAAGTCGATGCCAAGCTGAAGAACATTATGACTGGCATCTTCCACGCTTCCTATGATGCTTCCGTTGCCGCTGGTTCCGAGGGCAATCTGATGGTCGGTGCAAACTGCGCCGGTTTCCTGAAGGTCGCCACCGCCATGATGGCACAGGGCATCACCTACTAATTCAAACTGTACTTTTCAAAGGGCCGCATCCGAAGGGGTGCGGCCCTTTTCTTTGCATAAATCTCCCCCGGCCCTCCCATACTTTCCTTGCAAAACCGCGAAGGGAGAATGTTTATGGAGAACCAGATGTTTTGTTTTCAGTGCGAGCAGGCGGCCAACTGCACGGCCTGCACAGGGGCGGCGGGTGTCTGCGGCAAATCGGCCCCGACGGCGGCGGCGCAGGACAAACTGACCGGCGCGCTCATTCGGTATGCGGAGCAGCTCATCGGCGAGGGCCGCACCCCGGCACCGGAACAAGGCCTGCTGCTGATGCAGGGGCTGTTCACCACCATCACCAACGTCAACTTTGACGCCCGCACCGTGGATGCCCTGACCGAAAAGGTCCACGCCGCCTGCCCCGGCATTGCCGAGGACTACGACATGCAGAAGCTCTGGCAGGAGCCCGACCCGGACGCGCGCAGCCTGAAAAGCTTCATCCTGTTCAGCCTGCGGGGCATGGCGGCCTACAACTATCACGCCCGGGTGCTGGGGCGGGTGGACCCGGCGCTGGACAAGTTCTACTGCGAGGCCCTGAAAGCCATCGGCTCCGAGGGCCTGACCATGGAGGAGCTCTGGGCGCTGGTGCAGAAGACCGGCGAGGCCAGCTTCCGCACCATGGAGCTGCTGGACCACGCCAACACCGGGGCCTTTGGGGAACCCGAGCCCGTGGAGGTGCCGCTGACCATCGAGAAAGGGCCCTTCATCGTCATTTCGGGCCATGACCTCTACGACTGCCAGCAGCTGCTGGCCCAGACCGAGGGCAAGGGCATCAATATCTACACCCACTCCGAGATGCTGCCCGCCCACGGCTACCCCGAGCTGAAGCGGCGCTACCCCCACCTCAAGGGCAACTTTGGCACGGCGTGGCAGAACCAGCAGAGCGAGTTCGAGGACATCCCCGCACCCGTCCTCTTCACCACCAACTGCATCATGCCCCTGCGGCCCAGCTACGCCGACCGGGTGTTCACCACGTCGGTGGTCTCCTACCCCGGCGTGCAGCACATCGGGGAGGACCGTGATTTCTCGCCGGTCATCGCCAAGGCGCTGGCCCTGGGCGGCTACAAGGAGGACACCCTCATCCCGGGCATGAACGGCGGCAAGACCGTCACCACCGGCTTTGCCCGCCACGCCGTGCTGGAGCACGCCGGCGAGATCGTGCAGGCGGTGCAGGAGGGCAAGATCCGCCACTTCTTCCTGGTGGGCGGCTGTGACGGCACCCGGCCCACCCGCCGCTACTACACCGAATTCGCCAAGCTCACCCCGCCGGATACCGTCATCCTGACGCTGGCCTGCGGCAAGTTCCGGCTGAACGACCTGCCCCTTGGCCTTGTGCCCGGCACCGGCCTGCCCCGCATCCTTGACGTGGGCCAGTGCAACGACGCCTACAGCGCCGTCCGCATCGCGCTGGCCCTGGCCGATGCCTTCCATTGCACCGTCAACGACCTTCCCCTCTCGCTGGTGCTCTGCTGGTTTGAGCAGAAGGCCGTCTGCATCCTCATCGCCCTGCTGGCATTGGGCATCAAGGGCATCCGTCTCGGCCCTACCCTGCCCGCCTTCCTCTCGCCGGGCGTGGTGCAGGAGCTCCAGCGCCGCTATGACCTGAAGCCCGTCACCACCCCCGAGGACGACCTTGCTGCCTGCCTGAACAAAGCATAAACAACGCAGAAGTGTCCCTGAATCCCTTTCACGCTTCCATCAAACCGCACAAGAAGTCAACCCTTGGTGTACCAAAGTTTGGTGCACCTTCCACTTGAACAATCTTCACGAATCATTATAATAAAAGTTAACGGAACAAAGGCGTTCCAGAAGGGTGAAGTCTGCCCTTCTGGGGCGTC
>CALDLZ010000288.1 GCA_937915335.1 uncultured Faecalibacterium sp. | reverse complement strand
TTTGAAAATTCAAAGAAAATTCACTTTTTCAACGTTCCCCTCTACCTATAACAATCTAAAATGGGTGTTTGGCAACCTGATTTTCAAATTTTGTTGAACTGCCTAATTTTAGAATATAGATTTTGTTCATTTCCCTACTTATAGAATTAGAGGAAAGCCATTTTACAAAGAATTTTGAAATCTTCTATACTAATAGGAATCCGCAGGGTCGTTTTGGAATACAGTTTTGAAATTTTCACAATTATGGAAAATTATCCCACATGGAAACCATCATAATATCAGCTATCATAGTCATTTACAAATTTGTGCAAACGAAAAGAAACGGCGGCTCTGAAAATCAAAGCCGCCGTTTCAAGCGAGTGTAACAATATTCTATATAATTGTCCTTATTTTAACTCATACATCCGTACGGTAAAGCAGTGGTCAACGATTAGCAAAGGCAAAAGTAAGTGCAGCACGATCCCGTAGTTTGCTATGATTCTAATTTTTTCTTCATTGTTCAGGTGCATTGCATGCGATCCAGTTTTCATTCTGCTTCTCATACCAGTGGGTTCCATCAATTCGATAAGTGCCCCTGGCTCCATAGGCATTTGCATTCAAAACAGAAGTATAGGATACCGACGCATCGTTGTCATTGATATTTACTACCGGATTTTCAATTCCAATCGTAAAGTATTGCAGATTACCGTCCTCTATATCTGCAAAGTATTCTTCTCTTGTTTGCTGTCTGCCACTCATGTGGGTAAAAATCATATCCGGGGATGTGATCTCCGCCATAGTTTCTGTATCAGCCTCGGTCATAGCCTGACAATATCTTGCCTGCTGATAGAGGACAGCCTGCTCTTCAGCACTCAATTCAGATAAATCTATGCCGATAATTTCTACGTTGCTAAAAATCGAAAAATCCAAGTCCACTGCACCCGCTTCCGTTTTGTTGCTGGAATCACTTTTCTCCGTATTGGTTGGCACGGTTTTCACGGGAGGCTGCTCGACCAAACTCTTTTGTTCCGTTCCGCAGGCCGAAAGGAGCACGATTATTCCCACAGCCAGCATTATGAGAGAGAGCTTCCGGCATCGACTATTCAACAAAACCACCTTCCTTTAGCCATTTCGTGACCTCACTTCTGGCTGTCTCCCGGTCATTCTGTGCAGTCGTGCCGGGAATAGCAAGGCCGTCCTTCATTGTGCCGCCTGTAATGTTGGCAATCGCGGATTCGGTATTGGAGAGTCCGCTGCCGCCATGGGTGCAGAATGGCACGATGGTCTTGCCGGACAAATCATAACTCTCCAAAAAATTGTAGACGATCATTGGCATATCTGCCCACCAAATCGGGTAACCGATAAATATCGTGTCATAATCATCCATATTGTCCACAGTACCAGCAATCTCTGGGCGGGCATGGCTGGTCATTTCCTGCCGGGATACATCCAACAGCTCGCTGTGCGAAGTAGGATATGGTGTGGTGGCTTCAATTTCAAAAAGATCGGCACCTGTCTGCTCTGCAATCATGTGAGCGATAATGCTGGTGTTTCCTTCTTCCACCACGCCGACATTGTACTGTTCACCCGCAAGAGAAAAATAAACGACCAGCATCTTATTTTCTTCCTCTGCTTGCGTGGATTGTGCGGTATCATTTTCATGCGAAGTGTTCGCCCTTGTTTTGCCGGATGAGGCAGACTGCATGTTTTGACTGGAAGCTGCTCCTGCGGCTTCCGTTGAAATGGCCTCGGCAGAAGTAGAGTTTCCACAGGCGGTGAGAATTGCCAGCAAAAATGTAACACATAAGATAGACAGTAATTTCTTCATGTTACATCTTCCTTTCCTCCCACAGGAGTGGCTGCCAGATATTTCAGAACACGCACCGGATTTCCGCCGACCACAGTGTTTGCCTCTACATCTTTTGTGACAACGGAGCCACCGGCCACAATAGCGTTTTCACCTACAGTTACACCGGGAAGAATCATAGCCTTTGCACCAATCCATGCGTTTTTCTTAATGGTGACTTTTCCGCAAAGCAAAACCTGATGGTCATACAGATCATGGTTGGCTGTCAACAGACTAGCTCCCGGCCCAATCATCACGTCATCCTCGATTTCAATGCTGCCCCTCGCCATGACCGTCAAGCTGTGATTGATGAAAACATGATTTCCAATTTTTACATTTGCGCCTATGTCGATTTGCATAGGGGGTACGATATGACTGCTCTTCGGCATACCCGGAATCAGTTCACGCACAAGGCTTTGGGCAGTTTCATCCATTGGGTCTGTGTGATTGATTTTGAAACACAGACTGCTGGAACGAGCCATCTCTGCCCACGTTCCTTGATAATCCGGGGCGCGCATATCGACCCGTTCAAATTTATCTTTCTCCATGCGTTCTCCTTCAATCTGCCGGGACAAACTGGCTCAGATGGGCTTCCTGCTCGGCAAGGGTCATAGTAAAGAAACGCTGCCCTTTATCCAATTTGCGGATTTCAGCCATTTCTTCATCGCTTAGTGCAAAGTCAAAAATGTCAAAGTTGTCTTTCATATGCTGCGGATTGGTCGTTTTCGGGAAGATGATGTTGCCTTCCTGAATGTGCCAGCGCAGAATGATCTGGGCGTTGCTCTTGCCGTATTTTTTGCCAAGCTGTACAAACAGCGGTTCATTCAGCAGTCCGGCATCCGCATGGCCCAAAGGATACCAGCACTCGATTTTTGTTCCGTAAGGCGTGATGCGCTCTTTGAGTGCAGTCTGCTGGTAATACGGATGGCACTCCACCTGCAAAACAGCAGGCTTAATCTTGGCGGCGGTCAGCACTTCTTCCAATCGTTCCGATTCAAAGTTGGACAGACCGATGGAGCGGACTTTGCCTTGTGCCACAGCTTTTTCCATATCGTGCCATGCACCAAGGTAATCGCCAAACTGCTGATGCAGCAGCAGCAGGTCGATATAATCCGTGCCAAGACGGTGAAGCATTTTGTCGATTCCCTCCATCGTCTTACCTTCGCCGTACTCACTTGGCCAGAGCTTGCTGGTAATCCAGATTTCTTCACGGGGGATGCCGCTTTCCCGAACGGCCGCACCCACGCCGCGCTCATTCTGGTAAGCATGGGCGGTATCAATATGGCAATACCCCATCTGCAATGCTGCAAGGCAGGCTTCACGGGTCGGCTCGTCACCCCGAATCAGATAAACACCAAGGCCCATCTGCGGAATGCGGTTTCCATCGTTCAACGTGATCATCGGTTGTTTCATTTTCAGTTACCTCCTGTTGTTTCAAATTGCAGCTGCGAGTTTCGGTGAACAGCGCGGTACAGTGCCAGCGCAATACAGCAGCCGCAGAACTCCATAAATGGTTGTACCAGCATCAGACCGTACATGGGCCAGATGCGGTCTGCCAGTATCATCAACGGCAAATCCAGAATCCCCTTGCGGAACAGAGAGAGGAAAAACGCCTGTTTTGCGCCGCCAATGCCCTGAAAAACTGCAATGAGCATAAATTCAGTTGTGATAAACGGCAGTGCAAGAATCCGCAGGCGGACAAAGGCCGCACCGTAGGCCACCGAAGCCGCATCTGCAATAAAGAAGCGCACGATCTGCGGCGCAAACACCTCGCACAGCACAAAGAAAATACAGGCAAAGAAAAGCCCTCTTGTCAGTGCATAGCGCACAGCCTGCCGCATCCGTTCCCGGTTGCCGGAAGCATAGTTGTAGGCAATCAACGGCAAAATACCGTTAGAGATACCCATGATAGCCTGAAACGGGATGCTCTCCACTTTCTGCATGACGCCCATGCCGGAAATCGCAGCCACCGCATAGCCGGACATCAGCCGCAGCAGAACGGCATTGGAAATAGAAGCGAGAATGATCTGCAAGGCAGCAGGCGTTCCAATGGAGTAGATCTGCCCATGGGCAGAGCGGTCAATGCGCTTCGGCAAGAGTGAAAATTTTACAAGGCTTTCGTTCTGGTGACGGATGGTATGCGCCAGCAGGAACAGCATGGATGCCGTATTAGAAAGACAGGTGGCCAGTGCTGCACCGGCTACACCCATCTGCAGCCCGAAAATGAAAAGGGAGTCCAGCAGCACATTCAGAACACCGCCCAGCGACATGCCGATGCTGGAAGTTCTAGCTTCTCCCTGTGCCCGAATCAGATTTGCAAGAACCAGATTCAGCACAGTGGGAATACCACCGATGATGACGGTCCAGAAAAGATAGTCCTGTGCATAGCCCATCGTACCGGCATCCGTTCCAAGCATCGAAAGGAACTGTCGGTCAAATGTTCTGCACAGCAGCGCATACGCAAGTGCTGCGCTGCCTGCGGCCCAGAGCGAAAACGTTGCAACGGTGCCGGTTCGCTTCTGCTCTCCGCTACCCAGCAAGCGGGAGATCAGGCTGCTTCCGCCAATGCCAAACAGATTAGCAAGAGCGTTCAACAGCATAAAAATAGGGTAAGTCACCGTTACTGCCGCTACTTGATATGGGTCGCCGGTCTGCCCGATGAACCATGTATCTGCCATGTTGTAAATCAGCACAACAAGCTGGCTGATCACGGTCGGAACTACCAGTGTCAATGCAGCTTTCCGAATCGGAGTGCGTTCAAAAAGTTCTGTTTTTTCCGTTGCTTCCATAGATACCGCCTTAGTGAATCTTGATACCGTGAATCAGTTTGACGTACTCCGGGTCAGCGTTGCTGGCAAACAGTGTCTCCCCACGTTCCAGTTTGCGGATAGCTTCCATGTCCGAATTCGTCAATGCGAAGTCAAAGATGTCAAGGTTCTGTTGCATCCGTTCCTTTCGGACAGATTTTGGCAGTGGAACAATGCCGCGCTGCAGATTCCAGCGCAGAATGACCTGCGCCGGACTTTTCCCATACTTTCTACCGATACTTGTTAAAACTTCATTTTGGAACAGGTCATGTTTTCCTTCGGCAAAGGGAGCCCATGCTTCGGTCACGATACCCAAATCACTCAAAAAGCTGCGGCTTTTTTCCTGCTGGTGGAAAGGGTGGCATTCGATTTGATTGACTGCGGGAACGGTACGATGGGTCAGAATTAAATCGGTCACACGGCTGTCCTCGAAACTTGAAATGCCGATAGCACGGAGCTTTCCGGCATCAACAGCTTCTTCCATAGCCCGCCATGCGCCGTGGTAGTCGCCAAACGGACGATGAATCAAGTAGAGGTCGAGGTAATCGGTCTGCAAGTTCTTCAAGGAACGGTCAATGGCAACCTTAGCTCCCTCATAACTGGCATCCTGCACCCACAGTTTGCTTGTCAAAAACAGTTCCTCTCTCGGAATACCGCAGCGGCGGACAGCACGTCCGACTGCTTCTTCATTGCCGTAAACGGCGGCAGTGTCGATCAGGCGGTATCCTGTTTCAACAGCATCAACGACACACTGCTCACATTGTTTTTCATCCCGAATCTGGAAAACACCATATCCGATTACAGGCATTTTTACGCCATTATTCAATAGA